>CAZAVT010000204.1:0-6577 GCA_964488395.1 uncultured Burkholderiaceae bacterium
CGATCACTGCTTCATCGACGAATTTCATCGTGGCCTGCTCGCGTCCGTTGCCGGACCAATAATGAAAAAGCCCCGCACGGCGGGGCTCGGTGCGGACGCAATCGGAAGCGCTTACTGCAGGGGCGCGACGCGCACCGTGCGGCGTTTCTGCGCGCCCTTCTGGGCGAACTCGACCCGGCCATCGATGAGCGCAAACAGCGTGTGATCCTTGCCGATGCCCACATTCTCGCCCGGATGGAACTGGGTCCCGCGCTGGCGAACGATGATGGAGCCGGCCGAAACCGCTTCGCCACCGTAGGCCTTGATACCCAGCATCTTTGGCTGGGAGTCGCGACCGTTGCGCGTCGAGCCGCCGCCTTTTTTCTGTGCCATGAGGGCTTACTCCTGGGACGGGGCGGGCGCGTCGACGCTCGCCTGGCCGATTTCGGAAGAGATCCGGCTCACCAGGATCTCGGTGTAGTTCTGACGGTGGCCCTGGCGCTTCTGGTAGTGCTTGCGCCGACGCATCTTAAAGATGCGAACCTTGTCATGACGACCGTGACTGATCACCTTAGCCGAGACCGCCGCTCCGTTCAGGTGGGGTGTGCCGATGGCGACCTTCTCGCCCTCGCCGACCGCCAGCACCTGATCGAACGTGATTTCGACGCCGATGTCCGCCGGTATCTGTTCTACCTTGATCTTGTCGCCGGGGCAGACCTTGTACTGCTTGCCACCGGTTTTTATCACCGCGTACATGGGACGATTCCTCAAAAAATCAGCCGGAACTCCTGCCTGAAGCCCTGTAAAAGGCCGCTTGGAAGGTGTTCCAAAGCCGTTACCACAAAGGGAACCCTCAATTATGCGCGAACCAGGCACGGGAGTCAAAAGACCGCGACGGCCGCTCGGGTGGCCGGACTATAATCGCAGGTTTCGCGCTTAGGCATGCCCGCCCACCCCCTCTCGATGCGCTGCCTGCGCGTCGCGGTCGACCACCGATGAAACCCTCCGAACTCTTTCCGTTCATCGCCGAGGATCTCGAACAGACCGACCAGGCCATCCGGGAGAGCCTGAGCTCGGAGGTGGCGCTGATCAATACGATTGCAGACTACATCGTGTCGGCCGGTGGCAAGCGGCTGCGTCCGGTGCTCCTGCTCTTGCTCGCCCGTGGCCTGGGCTACGCCGGGCCCGGGCATCAGTACCGCCTCGCCGCGGTGGTCGAATTCATTCATACCGCCACCTTGTTGCATGACGACGTGGTCGACGACTCAAGCCTGCGCCGCGGCCGATCGACCGCCAACGCCTCGTTTGGCAACCCGGCTGCCGTTCTGGTGGGTGATTTCCTGTACTCCCGTGCCTTTCAGATGATGGTGCAGGTGGGCGACATGCGAGTCATGGACGTGCTTGCCGATGCGACCAATGTGATCGCCGAGGGCGAGGTGCTGCAGCTCATGAACTGCAACGATCCCGACACCGACGAGGCCCGATATCTGCAGGTGATTCGCTACAAGACTGCCAAGCTCTTTGAGGCCTCGGCCCGGCTCGCGGCCATCCTCTGCAAGACGCCCTCGGCTGTCGAGGAAGCCGTCGGTGCCTACGGGCGCCATCTCGGCACCGCCTTTCAGCTGGTTGACGACATTCTCGATTACGACGGCGAGAGCGATGCGATCGGAAAAAATCCGGGTGACGACCTGCGCGAGGGCAAGCCCACTTTGCCATTGATCCGGGTCCTCGAGGTCGGCACGGCGCAGGAGCGTGAGCTGGTGAGGCGTGCCATCGAGCATGGCGATGGCGAGCGCTTTGCCGAGATCCTGGTCGCGGTACGGCGCACCGGTGCTCTGGACTACGCCCGCCGGCGTGCCATCGATGAGGCCGGCCTCGCGCAAGCGGCGATCGGGTCGATACGGCAGGTGCTGCCCGAGACCTATGTCGACGCGCTGTCCCGTCTCACCCGGCTGGCCGTCGAACGTATCGCTTAAAGCGGCGGTCGATCGTCGGTCGATCGGGCGGCGCTCAGCCCGGTCGGCCGGAACGCGCGCTGGCCGCCCTTGGTGAGCCGAGGTCGACGATGGCGTCGATCACCCGCCGTTCCGGATCGATCAGCAGGATATCCACCGCCAGGCGGACCACCCGGACGTTGGGCGTTCGGAGGATGGGTAGTGCCAGATTGCTCGGCAGGTCCTGGGTCACCGCTGTGACTGGCAGCAATTCGTTCATCCGCCAAAGCCGAATCGGATTGGCCGATCGACAAACCCCGTCTCTTGCTTGGAGGTTGGGCGGGCACTCGCCAGCGACCACGGACGTCTCGTAGTAGTCCCGGATCAACTTCCGATCTTCGTCGGCGAATCGCGGCGGGGCGGGGGGGGCTGTGGGTGTGGGCCCGGCACTGCCCGGCGTGGCGGCTGCAGCCGCCACGGGCACGGGAACGGGTACCGGCACAGGCACTGCCGTTGGTCCGGCCCCGCCAGCGATGGCCGGGGTGCCCGGGCCCACGATACGGGAGCGCGGTGCGATGGGTGTTTCGCCGCTCGCCGTACTCTGGACCGACTCGGGCGGCGCCGGCGCAGGACCAAACAGCGCCTTCACCTCGTCGGGGTTGTCCTGGATGCGCCGCTCGATCGCCGAATCGATCCGACCGGCCAGCGTTGCGGTCTCGGCAACGCCCATCCAGGCGCCTCGGTTGGACCCGATCGCCCTCAGCTGGGCGAGATTGCAGTCGCGCAGATGGGCGTCGAGCCACTTGAGGGCGCGCTCCTCGCGCAGGCGCGGGTCGTGGGTATCGAGGGCGAGGGCACGGAATTCGGAGACCGAGCAGCCCGACGGCCCGGCCGCTACGGCCGGGGCCGTGACGGCCGCCGGCGCGGGCTGTGCCTGCCCCGTCCATGGCGAGACAAGGAGCAGGCAGGCTCCGGCCAGAAGGCCGACGGTCAGGCAGGGTCGCAGAACGGTCAGGTGGGGCAAGGCCATCGAAGCGGCAGAGCTCTTGGGGCGGTGCGCCCATCATAGCCGCTCGCCGCGCCGCTGCGAAGCGAGAGCCCTCAGCGGCTTTGCAGTCGGCTCAGATACTCCACCAACGCCAGGATCCGAGAACGCACGTAGAACTCCGGGTCGTAGGGAAGCTCCATGAAGTAAGTGGCGGCCTGAATCCGATAGTCCTGTCCCCAAACGGGCATTTCCCGGCTGCCGTGCGCTGGAACTGCGCCACCTTCGATGACCTCGTAGGCGCGGGTAATCGGAAACACGCCGCCGTTACGCTGCGCGAGCTGTGTCAGGTCGGGGGGCGACTTGGTGAGGAAGCCGGTCAAGGGTCCTCCGCCTCGCCCATTCATGCCGTGGCAGCTCGCGCAGTTCGACTCAAACTCGCGCTGCCCGAAGGCTGGTCCGAGGGCGCGAGGCGGTTCGGTGCTGGGCGTGGTGCCCGGCGTACCGATGCCCACCTGGGGCTGGGCAAAGGCAGGCAAAGCGCCCATGCCCGCGCCGGCAAGGACCGCGACCGTACAGGCGGCTACCCGCAGGAGAGGCAGTCCGAGGCACGGGTGCGACTCGCTCGTCCGGGTGATCGGGAAACGTCGGGCGGATTCGGGAAGACGGACGTTCATGATCGGCTCCATTGGGGGTCGTTGAAGGCAGGCCCTGTGCGACGGCTCGTCGGCGCAGAACACCGTGGTTTTGGTGAGGGTCGCAAGGAAGAGCGCCCTGGGGCTTGACCCGGCGCAGGTCCGAAACGCGGCGATCCGCCGACCGAGATCGGCGCTTGATCTGGGGCGATGTCCTGGGTGTAGTAAGCTCCGTGGCCTGCGAAAAGTCTCAGGGACGTCCTTCGGCATCGAGCCCCTTCGACCCTCTCACCCGTCACAGAGCCCATGAGCCGAGCCAGTGATCGACTGCGAGCCGCGCTTCAGCGTTGCTGGATTATTGACGAGCGGGGGGGGCGCGAGCCCCAGGTCTGGTTGGAACGTGTCCAAGCCGCGATTGCCGGCGGGGTGACTTGCCTGCAACTGGGAGACCATCGCTCGGCCGGTCAGGCGCTTGCCGAGCGGATGCGAGCGCTGCGACGCGTGTGCGAGCCCCACGGGGTGCCCATCGTGATCCAGGACCACATCGATCTCGCACGCGAGCTGGCGGCCGACGGGGTGTTGCTCACGCGAGGCGATGCCGATGTCCGCCTCATCCGTGAACGCTTGCCGCCGCACGGCTTCATTGGCGGATCGATCGGGTCGCTTGCACAGCTCGATCGCGCGCACCGATGGCCGGTCGATTATTGGATGGTTCACTTGCTGACCGAACCCGGGATGGGGATGACGGGGTCTGCGTCGGCAGTCGGGCTTGCGGAACTGGCTGCCCTGCGCGCCGCGACCGATCTCCCGCTCGTGGCCTCGGGGGCGTTTCCTGGAGATCGATGGTCAGCCGTGCTGGCCGCAGGTGCCGATGGCATGGCGCTAGCACAAGCCTTCGAGGAGGTGGAGCATCCAGCCGCGCTCGCAGGCCAAATGATGGCCGCTTTCGCGGCAGCGGGCCGGCTCGCGCAGCCGGCGCGGGTGCTGACGATCGCCGGTTCGGACTCGGGTGGCGGCGCGGGCATTCAGGCAGATCTGAAAACCTTTGCCGCGCTCGGTTGTTTCGGGATGTCCGCGATCACCGCAGTGACCGCGCAGAACACCGTCGGCGTGCAGGCGATCCATGCCCTCCCACCGGAGTTTCTCGCCCGGCAGATCGAATCGGTGCTCGAGGATCTGGGCGCTGATGCGATCAAGATTGGGATGCTCCGCGACCGTGCGCTGGTCGATGTGGTCGCGGCCGCCCTGGATCGTCATCCCGAGATTCCAGTCGTTCTGGACCCAGTCATGGTGGCAACGAGCGGCGACGCGCTGATCCGCGAAGACACCGTGGAGGCGATCATCACCGACTTGCTGCCTCGGGCGGCGGTGGTCACGCCCAACCTCGACGAACTGGCGCTCATGGTCGGCAAACCCCTGGCGGATCCGGATGCTGCGCTTGCCGCGGCCCGCGAACTGCTCGCTCGCGGTGCGCGCTCGGTGCTCGTGAAAGGCGGGCACCTGCCAGGTGATACCGTCGTCGACTTGCTGGTGGATGCCTATGGCGAGCGGCTGCGGCTGACCGCCGAGCGGATTGCGACGGCCAACACCCATGGCACAGGCTGTAGCCTGTCGTCAGCCATTGCGGCGCATCTCGCACTGGGCGCGCCGCTCGAAGACGCGGTCAGGGCGGCGGCGGCGTATGTTCGCCAGGGTCTGCGTTCGGCACAGGCCCTGCGCTTTGGGGCTGGTCATGGGCCGCTCGATCATCAGCACCAGCCGAGGAGGCTGGCCCGATTCATGGTTCGGGCGCCGGAGACCAGGCGCTGACAGGGTGGCTCGGTTGTCTTCTCCGCTACCGGTCAGCTTTGTTGGGTCGGCGGCAATGATGGGGTGTAGGCTAAGGGCTCCACGACGACGATGGAGCCCAACATGCCTCAGCCGATCCCTACCCGCCTTCGGCAATATTTCCCCCGATTGTTGGCGACGGTTGCAGCCTTGGCCACAGCAGCCTCCGCAGCCGCGACGCCCCTGTTTCGGGATCTCGTGTATGACACGCCGATCAAGGAATTCGATCGGGCCAAGGGCTACTACGACTGTTCCGCCGATATGGGCTACACGGCGCGCTGCATCGATGGCGTGACCTTCCTCGGTCACAAGTTTGATGTCCCGGTCCTGGCCTTCGTGAATGGGCGACTGCGCTCGGTGCAACTCGCCACCCCATTGACGCCCGAAATCTACGCGACCTTGAGCAAGGCCCTGATCGAGGGATTCACCTTGGTCATCCTGCAAAGCGGTGAGCGTCGCCTGGACCTCATCGAGACGGTCCGCAAGGAAGGCGAGGCTCGGCTGGGGCCTAAGGTGACCGAGTTTGAATCGGTCGCGCTCAACAAGGGTGATCTAACTTATATGTTCATCGAGCAGCCGGCCCCGTCACTGAGTTCCTATGGGAGTGGCTTGGAGGCGATCATGGGGTCGCCGCTCACCACCCGGGAGGCGGACATGGTCGTTAGGGAGAAGAACAGGCGGGCGTTTATTTCGGTCACCTTCTCGCTACCGCGTCGGGCGATGCAGGATTTGCAGAACACCCCAGTACCCAAGGAAAAATTCTGATCCGGAAATGAAAACGACCCCGGGGTGGAGCCGGGGTCGTCGCTGCCGCTGCGGTTCAATGCCGCATGGGTCAGTTGATTACTTGACGTTGGCGAAGTACATCTTCGGCGCATCGTTGGAGTTGTGCGCGATCGTCACATTGGTCTTCATGGCCCACGGACGCATCTGGTGATGCAGCGTGATGTAGAGCGCCTCGTCACGCGTGATCGTGAGCGCTTCGCGGATCATCGCGTCACGCTTGGGCTTGTCCATCTCCACACCCATCGCATCGACCAGGGCATCGACGCGAGCGTTGCTGATCTTGGCCAGATTGAAATTGCCATCCGCACCGCTGGTACGGGTCCGAACCAGTGACTGCAGGCTGTACTGCGCGTCGTAGGTGGCCACGCCCCAGCCCAGCAGATAGGCGCTTGAGTCCCAGTTCTGGAACTTCTGGGCAAAGGGACCAAACG
>CAZAVT010000205.1:0-6518 GCA_964488395.1 uncultured Burkholderiaceae bacterium
ATGTCGAGCAGGCTAAGACCCGGTTCGAGCATCAGCTTGCGACAGATGTGATCGAGTTTCTGTCGCTGCGCGGTCGCCAGATCCTCGGTGCCGCTGCGGTAGTACGCGCATGAATAAACCAGCCCCGGGTCGAGGAAGCGCTGGTAAAACTCGTTGGACACATCGTAGTGATATTCGATCGCCTCGCGGTCGCTTTTTCGAGTGTGCCGACCGAGCCAAGACGGGATCCGTCCGGTCGTGCGACCGTCAGGATTTGCCTGAGCCAGCTGGCAGGCGGCGGTGATGATCTCGCGGACGGGGCCTTCGACATCGACCAAGCCCTCGACGTAGGCCTCGCCAAGCGTGTGCAGACTCGGCTTGAGGAGCCGTCGGACCGCTTTGGGATGGCGCAGCGCAAGCGTGACCCGAGGCGCTTGGCCAAGTTCCACCTCCGAGCCTTCCCAGAGCCGTACGCGCAGCGGGATGGCCTGCCGAGCCCGCAGGGTTTGAAGCTGTCGCAGAACCTGGTTTTCGAGCACGCTGAATTCCTTTCCGGGGAGCGGATTAGAATCCGAGCGTTGAAGGGTCGTCCTGAGGCGACGCAAGATTGACGCGGATTTTCATTCCGCGACGGGGTTCCTGCTGATGAACGCGACCGTGGAGATCTTCACCGACGGTGCCTGCAAGGGCAATCCCGGGCCGGGCGGCTGGGGCGCCTTGCTGCGTTATGGTGAGCGCGAGCGCGAGTTGTTCGGTGGCGAGCCCAATACCACCAACAACCGCATGGAGCTGCTCGCGGTGATCCGTGCGTTCGAGGCACTCACGCGCAGCGTCGATGTCGTCGTGCACACCGACTCCCAGTATGTGCAGAAGGGCATCAGCGAATGGCTGCCGTCCTGGAAGGCCCGGGGCTGGCGCACGAGCGATCGCAAGCCGGTTCGCAACGCCGACCTCTGGCAGCGCCTCGATGAGCTCTCGCGCGGGCATCGGGTCGACTGGCGCTGGGTGAGGGGCCATGCGGGCCACCCGGGCAACGAGCGGGCGGATGCCCTGGCCAACCGGGGCGTGGCCTCCTTGAGACCTCCGGCGCCCTGACCGGCCTCGGGTTCCTCCCTGCCGGACGGGCTGGATTCATTTCGCGGTCAATCTGTCAACAATGTCGTCTAAATGGTATCTTGTTGGGTGATTCTGACCCGTCAGGCGCCGTCGGTCGACTTTGACCGGTCGACGGCACCCACCGAAGGCGGCGTTTCCTTCTCCGTTGCGCTTCTCGGATCCTGCGATGAAAAAGCTGATGGTCTATGGGCTGGCGATCGCCAGTCTCTCCGGTCTTGGCTGGTGGCTCTATAACCAGCAACGCAGCGCGGGCGCGCCGGTCGAGATCGCCGGTCGGGCTCAGGGCGGAGCCCCTCAGGGCAACGCGTCCGGTACAGCCCCAGCGGCCGGTACAGCGGCCAAGGGTGGCGCCGCTGCGACCGCTCAGCCGGGTGCCGGCCCGGCCGCGGCAGGCCAGGGTGGTGCGGCCGCCGGCGGTCAGCGAGGGCCCCGGGGCCCGGTGTCGGTCGAAGCCGAGAAAGCCCAGACCATGCCGCTGGCCGACGAGGTCTTTGCCGTCGGAACCTTGCGGGCCAATGAGTCGGTCATGGTGCGGCCCGAGATGGCTGGCCGGGTCGTCGAACTCCGTTTTGCCGATGGGGCCCAGGTCAGGCAGGGCGACTTGTTGGTCGCTCTGGACGGATCGGTTCTCTCGGCGCAGGCCGAGCAGACCCGAGCCGAGCTCAATCTGTCCCGTGCCAACCACGAGCGGACCACCGACCTCGCCCAGCGCAACTTCGTCAGCCAGAGCGCGCGCGATCAGACGGCGGCCAATTTGAGCGTGCAGGAGGCTCGGTTGCGGCTCGCCGAGGCCCAGCTTGCCAAGACCCGAATCCATGCACCGTTTTCGGGTGTGCTCGGGCTGCGCAATTTCAGCGTCGGCGACTTCGTCAAGGAAGGTAGCGACCTGGTGCTTCTCGAGGACCTGAGCCGCCTCAAGGTCGATCTGCGTCTGCCGGAGCGCTATCTCAGCCAGTTGCGCAAGGGCCTGGAGATCGAGGTGACCGTCGACGCCTTCTCGAACCGGACCTTCCGGGCGACGCTCGATGCCGTTGACGTGCAAGTCGACGCCAATGGACGTTCGGTGGTGGCGCGTGGGGTGATTGCCAATCCGGATGTGGCGCTGAGGAGCGGCATGTTCGCCAAGGCCCGCATCGTGCTGCGCGACAAGCCCCTGGCGGTGGTGATCCCCGAGGAGGCCATCACGCCGGTCGGTGCTGAGTTGTTCGTCTACCGGGTCGTCGACGGCAAGGCCCGGATGACGCGAGTCAACAGTGGCCAGCGACGCGACGGCAAGGTCGAGATCACGCAGGGCGTGGCGGCCGGTGACCTGATCGTGACCGCTGGCCAGCTCAAGATCCAGCGCGACGGCCAGGAAGTGCGGGTCGTTAATGCCAGTGGGGCAGCCTCGCCGGGCGCAACGGGGGGCTCGGGCAGCGGCGCTGCGGGCTCAGCAGGCTCGGGCGAACCCGCCCGACGTCCGACGGCCGGTTGAACGGGAGCTGACGATGGTCCTATCCGAGATCTGTATCCGTCGCCCGGTTCTGGCGACGGTTCTCTCCCTCGTCTTGATCCTGCTGGGCATCGTCAGCCTTGACCGGCTGTCGGTGCGTGAGTACCCGAAGATCGACGAGCCAGTGGTCACCGTGACGACCCTCTATCGCGGCGCCTCCGCCGAGATCATCGAGTCGCAGGTGACCAAGCCACTCGAGGACTCGATCGCTGGGATTGAGGGGATCGACACGATCACCTCCTACTCGCGGCCCGAGCGCAGTCTCATCATGGTCAAGTTCCGCCTCGATCGCGAATCGGACGGCGCGGCGGCCGACGTGCGTGACCGGGTGTCGCGGGTGCGCCAGCGGCTGCCGATCGGCGTGGATGAACCGACGATCGCCAAGGTCGAGGCCGACGCCAATCCGATCATTTGGCTGTCGCTGTCGCGCGAGGGCACGTCGGCCATGGAGATCACCGACATCGCCAACCGATTCGTCAAGACTCGCCTGCAGACGCTGCCCGGAGCGGCCGAGGTGCGCCTGTTCGGCGAGCGCAAGTTCTCGATGCGGATCTGGCTCGATCGTGAGCGGCTCGCCGGCTACCGGCTGACGGTCCAGGACGTCGAGGACGCGCTGCGCCGCCAGAACATCGATGTCCCGTCGGGGCGGATCGAAAGCGAGCAGCGCGAATTCACCGTGGTCTCGGAGACCGATCTGCGCACTGTCGTGGAATTCAATGACATCGTGATTCGCACCGTCGCGGGCTATCCCGTGAGGCTGCGCGACATCGGCAAGGCATCGATCGCACCGCTCGACGAGCGGACCTCGGTGAGTTTCAGCGGCGAGTCGGGTGTTTCGATCGGTCTGATCAAGCAGGCGACCGCCAACCCGCTGGTGCTGTCGCGCGCCCTCCGGGACGAATTGTCGAAAATCCGCAGCGAACTGCCTCCCGGCTACAAAATGAACATCGCCTACGACTCGACGCTCTTCATCGAGCGCTCCATCGAGTCGGTCTACAAGACCATCGCCGAAGCGGTGCTGCTGGTGGCGCTGGTCATCTTCTTCTTCCTGCGATCGGTTCGCGCCTCGCTCATTCCGATGGTGACGATTCCCGTCTGCCTGATCGGCGCTTTCTCGGTGATGTATTTCGCTGGTTTTTCGGTCAACACCTTGACCTTGTTGTCCCTGGTGCTCGCGATTGGGCTGGTGGTCGATGATGCGATCGTCGTGCTCGAGAATATTTACCGGCATATCGAGGAGGGCATGCAGCCGATCGCGGCTGCCTTCCAGGGCATCCGGGAAGTCGGGTTTGCCGTGATCGCGATGACGCTCACGCTCGCGGCCGTGTACGCGCCGATGGCCTTCACCACGGGGCGAACCGGGCGGCTGTTCATCGAGTTCGCCCTCACGCTGGCCGGCGCAGTGCTGATTTCGGGTTTCGTGGCGCTCACCCTCTCGCCCATGATGTGCTCGCGGCTCTTGAAGGCCGACCATCATCCTGGCTTGATCAGTCGCGGGATCGAGACGATGCTGGTCGCGCTGACCCGCTTCTATCAGCGCACGCTGGGTTTTGTCCTCAACCTGCCCTACTGGGCCCGCCTGGTCCTCACGCTGGCGATCTTCGGTCTCGTGGGCCTGGCGCTCTCGCACCTCTGGGCGACCAGCAAGAAAGAGCTCTCGCCGGTCGAGGACCGGGCCGTGATTCTTGGCATCTACACTTCCCCCGAGGGGGCGTCGGTCGGCTATACCGAGCGCCACGCCCAGATGATCCAGGCCCTGTCCAAGGGCATCCCCGAAGCCGACCGGATCATGGCCGTCTCGGGCAATCCCACCGCCACGCAGGGGATCGTGTTTTTCCGTCTGATCGACTGGAACGACCGCAAGCGCACCGCCCAGGACATCCTGCGCGAGCTGCAACCCAAGATGCTGGGCATCCCCGGGGTGACCGGCTTCGCCACCATGCCGCCCTCGTTAGGGCAGAGTCCGAGAGCCAGGCCGATCAACATGGTGATCCTGAGCTCGGACTCCTACGAGGACATCCAGGCGACGCTCAAGCCGCTGATGGCCGAGTTGCAGGCCTGGCCCGGTGCGCAGGGGGTTGATTCGGATCTGCGGCTCAACAAACCCGAGATCCGGGTGACCATTGACCGTGACCGCGCCGCCGCTGCGGGCGTGCCGGTCGAGGCGATCGGTCGCACCCTCGAAACCATGCTCGGTGGTCGGCAGGTGACGCGCTTCAAGCGCGACGGCGAGCAGTACGACGTCATCGTGCAACTCGAACTGCAGAGCCGCAACGAGCCCCAGGACATCACCAATATCTTTGTCCGCGGCCGCAACGACGCGATGGTGCCGCTGACGAGCCTGGTGAGGACCGTCGAGACCGTGTCGGCGCGCGAGCTCAACCATTTCGGGCAGCGTCGTGCCGTTTTCATTACTGGCAATCTCGCTCCCGGAACCTCGCTCGGTGAGGCACTCGACTTCTTCGAGGAGGCCGCGCGTCGTCACCTCAAGCCTGGCTACGCAATCGATTACAACGGCACTTCGCGTGAGTTCAAGCAGTCATCGTCGACGCTGTTCGTGACCTTCCTGCTCGCGCTCGCGTTCATTTTCCTGGTGCTGTCGGCGCAGTTCGAGAGCTTCATCGATCCGCTGATCATCATCCTGTCCGTGCCCTTATCGATGACCGGTGCCCTCTGGTTGTTGCAGGCAGGCGGAGGAACCATCAACGTCTACAGTCAAATCGGGCTGATTACGCTGGTGGGCCTGATTACCAAGCACGGGATCCTGATTGTCGAATTCGCCAACCAGGTTCGGGATCGTGGGGTCGCGCTGATTCCGGCGACCGTCGAAGCCGCGAGCCTGCGCCTGCGCCCGATCATGATGACGACCGCTCGCCATCGCGACCGGCGCGGGTGCGGAGAGCCGGGTGCAGATCGGTCTGGTGATCGTCGGTGGGATGAGCGTCGGAACGGTGCTGACCTTGCTGGTGGTGCCGGTGGTGTACACGCTGATGGCGCGCAAGCGCTCTTCGGTCAACGCCGAGGGCGAGGTGACACAGCCGGCTGCCAGTGCGCCTGCCGCTCAGGCGGAGCCATTACCCGGCGCGGCCGCGACCGCTCACTGACGATCCGCTGGGCGCCCAGGCAATGGCCGGATCACGGCAGGTGGTTCTTGACACCGAGACGACGGGGCTGAGCGCAAGCGAAGGCCACCGGATCGTCGAGATCGGATGCGTCGAGATGGTCGAACGTCGGCAGACCGGCCGGGTGCTTCACCTCTATCTCAATCCCGAACGCGAGATCGACGAGGGCGCGCTCGCTGTCCATGGGTTGTCGCTCGAACGGCTGCGTGACGAGCCCCGCTTCGAACAGGTGGTCGGCCAACTGCTCGATTTCGTCGCCGACGCCGAGATCCTGATCCACAACGCCCCGTTCGACCTTGGGTTTCTCGACGCCGAATTCGCCCGTCTCGCTTTGAAGCCCTTTTCGGCCAATGTCCGAACCGTGACCGATACCCTCGCGCTGGCGCGTTCGATGCATCCTGGCAAGCGCAACTCGCTCGATGCGCTGTGCGAGCGCTACGATGTTTCCAATGCTCACCGCAGCCTGCACGGCGCCTTGCTCGATGCGCAGTTGCTCGCGGAGGTCTACCTCGCCATGACCCGGGGTCAGGACAGCCTCGAGATGAGTCTCGGACCGGCGGAGTCGGGCACGCGTCACGAGACCGGTCCCGCGGGCGACTGGCCTCCTGGGGCGCTGACCATCATCCGGGCCGACGAGCTCGAGCGGGCTGCCCATCAGCAATATCTCGAGGGGCTGGCGCGCGACCATAAGCAGCCGGCGCTCTGGTCGCGACTCGATGATCCTGCGCAAGCCGCGCCCAACGGCTGATTCGACTAAACTGTCGGGGTTGCAAAGGCCCGTCATGAAAGAACATCGTTCGCTGCGCGGT
>CAZAVT010000206.1:0-3926 GCA_964488395.1 uncultured Burkholderiaceae bacterium
CGGCCTGCAGGGACGCCCCAAGGACGAGAAAGGCCACCAGCAAAGCGGCAATCACGAGTGCAGTGCCGAGCCACTGCAGCGCACTGACCTGCTCACCCAGCAGCAGCATCCCGGCAAGAACGCCAATCGCCGGCACACCCAGGCTGAACGGGCCGACCTTACTCGCCGGATGGCGCTTCAGAAGCAGCGTCCAGAGCCCATAGGCAATCAGGGTCGAGCCCCAGCCGAGATAGAGCAGCGCCAGCCAGTCCTGGAACGATGCCTCCCACCAAATCGACTGCCGATCCTGACCGTCGGCCCATAGCGACCGCAGGGCAAAACAGGGCGCAGTGATGGCTGAACTCCAGACCACGAGCGCGAGGCTGTCACATCGCCAGCCGGCCTTGGCGATTTCCCGGACGACAATATTGGAGCCGGCCCAGCAGGCGGCTGCGCCGACCGAGAGCATGATCCCTGTGAGGGTGACCTCGCTGAGGTCGGTTTCAGTCGCCGCCTGCACAACAAAACAGGCAAGGCCGAGACCTGCCAAAGCGAAACCGACCCGAAGCGCGCGGCCGAGCCGCTCTCCCAGCACGATGCTGGCAAAGATCGCGGTGATAAACGGTTGAACTTGGGCGATGACCGAACCCAGTGCAGCACTCATCCCCACGCTGAGCGATAGGAACAGCAGCAGGAACTGCCCAAACCCCTGGAGCATCGCGTACGTGACAAGCACGCGTAGCGGGATCGCCGGCCGTGACACCCACAAGACCAGGGGAAAGGCCGCAATCATGAATCGCCCTGCACCGAGCTGAAACGGGCTGAAGGCTGCAAGTCCGAACTTGATGACGACGAAGTTCAGTCCCCAAATCACGATCACCAGTAGCGCAGCGCCAAGATCGCGCAGGCTCATGGACGGCGCACGAGGCTCGTCATTTCTTCAGCGTCTCATTGATGCGCTTCCACATGGCCTCGTCCTCGGCGAGGAAGCGAATGAAGGCCGGTCGATCGAGAAACGCAGCCTCCCCGCCTGCCGTGACCAACCGCTCCTGCACATCGCTTCGAGCAACCGCAGCCCTGAGGGTTTGGTCGAGCCGCTCGAGAATTGCCGCAGGTGTACCGGCGGGCGCATGCAGGCCATACCAGGAAATGACGGTAATCTGCGGATAACCAGCTTCCGCAGCGGTCGGGACATCCGGTAATTGGGCGGAGCGTGACGAGCTGGTATTGGCGAGCGCGCGCAGCCGGCCGTCCTTCACATAGGGATAGGCGACACTCGAGGGGACGATGCCGAACGCGAGGCGCTGCGCGATCAGGTCGAGCGCTGCGGGAGGCGCGCCCTTGTAATTGACGGGTTCAAACTTGACGCCCGTTGCGGCGGTTAGCATCTCGACCGCCATCGCCTGGGTACTTCCGGCGGTCGTCCCATGCTGCAACGGCGGATTGGCGCGGGCCGCGATCGCCATGAACTCTTTCAGGTCACGCGCTGGCGACGCTGCAGGGACCAGAAAAAAACTGGGGCTCAGTGAAAAACGCCCGACCGGAAGGAAATTCGCTGGGGACCACCGCAGGCTGCTGCCTTCGAGCAAGGGGTTGTTGATGATGAACGGCGCCGACACCAGGAGCGTGTAGCCATCGGGGGGGGCCTTGGCAACGCTCTCGGCGGCGATGTTGCCGTTTGCCCCAGGGCGGGCCTCGACGACAATGGACTGCCCGAACTCAGCGCCGAGTCCTGCGGTCATGGCTCGCGTCTGCACGTCAACGACACCACCCGCTGGATATGGAACGATGATACGGATCGGCCGCGAAGGGTAGGTGTCGGCGAGGACCGATCCACTGATCATGGCCATCGCGGCCAGCGACATCAAGCGGCCCAGGAGCCTTGCTTTTGACTCGAACATTGGCGTCTCCTCCTTGTTGTCGCGGCACAATATCATCCGACCCTACCCCCATCAACCCTGAAAAGGCCAAGCGATCATGAGCTACCGCGCGCTTTGGATCGAGAAAGATGACTCTGGCTATCGCTGCACGATGCGTTTGCTGGAGGACCACGCCCTACCCAGTGGCGAGGTCGAGGTGGCGGTCGCGCATTCGACGCTCAATTACAAGGACGGGCTCGCAATCACGGGACGCTCACCAGTGGTTCGCCGGCCCCCGATCAGCCCAGGGATCGACCTGGCAGGCACGGTGACCGCAAGCACAGACGCTCGCTTCTCCCCGGGCGATCAGGTGCTGCTCAACGGATTTGGCGTGGGCGAGACGCATTCGGGTGGCCTCGCACAGCGGGCGCGCCTCAAAGCCGACTGGTTGATCCGCATGCCACCCGGCTTCGACAGCCGGCAGGCGATGGCGATCGGGACCGCGGGCTACACCGCGATGCTGTGTGTGTTCGCCCTCGAGACCCATGGCCTGTCATCCGCGTCGGGCGACGTGCTGGTGACCGGAGCAGCCGGCGGTGTGGGCAGTATCGCGATTGCACTGCTCGCGCAGCGTGGCTGGCGAGTGATCGCCTCGACCGGACGCTCGAGTGAGGCCGATTACCTTAAGGGTCTGGGCGCCGCCGAGGTCATCGACCGAGCCGAATTGTCAGCGCCAGGAAAACCACTCGCCAAGGAACGTTGGATCGCCGCTGTGGATACCGTCGGCAGCCACACCCTCGCCAACGTTTGCGCCGCCACGCGCTACGGTGGGGTGGTCGCCGCCTGTGGGCTCGCACAAGGCATGGACTTCCCCGCGACGGTCGCGCCGTTCATCCTGCGCGGCGTCACCCTCGCCGGTATCGATAGCGTGATGGCGCCCATCACCGTTCGCGAACGTGCCTGGCAGCGCCTGGCCACCGATCTCGATCGGACCGCCCTTGATCGCATGACTCGCGAGATTGGGCTGGAGGAGGCGATCCAGGCCGCCGATGATCTTCTTGCGGGCCGAGTGCGCGGTCGCCTGGTGGTCGATGTCAACCGTTGAGCGATGAGCTCGACGCGCGCGCTGGTCTGGTTCAAGCGAGACCTGAGGACACACGATCACGAGCCGCTGGCACAAGCGCAGGCGTACGGCGACACGCTCGCGATCTACGTCTTCGAGCCCCAGTGGCTGGCGAGCCCCGAGTTTGACCCTGCGCAGGCCGAGTTCGTGCTCGGCAGCCTCGCCGAGCTCAGAGTGTCCCTGTCGACACGAGGCCTACCCCTTCTGGTGCTGAAAGGCCCGATGATCGAGGTCCTCGAGGACCTGTACCGGGAGCATGGATTCACCCACCTGCTGAGCCACCAGGAAACAGGCCCCGCCTGGACCTGGCGCCGTGACCGGGCGGTGGCGCGCTGGTGCGAAGTCCGTCGGGTGAACTGGACCGAGTCTGTGCAGCACGGTGTGGTGAGAGGACTGAGTGACCGCAGGGGCTGGGCGGCCCGCTGGCAGTCCCTGATGGACGCTCCCCAGATCACCAGCGACAAGCCATTTCGCGCCGCACCGGTGAGGACGTCAGATCCGGACCTGCAGCTGCCCAGCCTGGCGAGCCTGGGGCTGCCGAAGAGCGGTCGCGCACTACAGACTGCCGGCGAGCGCGCAGGCCTGAGCTTGTTGCAAGGTTTCGTGGGGGGCCGTGGGCGCGACTATCGCCAATCCCTGTCCAGCCCTCTGAGTGCCGAGAACGGCTGCAGCCGGCTGAGCCCCCACCTCGCGTTTGGAACCGTGTCGATGCGGGCGATGCTCGTGAGCTTCGCCTCTTATCATCTGTGGCTGCATTGGCGACCGACGGGTCTGCATCTGGCACGCCTGTTCTTGGACTTCGAGGCAGGAATCCACTGGAGCCAGATGCAGATGCAGAGCGGAACGACCGGGATCAATACGCTGCGAATCTACTCACCGACCAAACAGGCGCGTGATCATGACCCACACGGCCTCTTCATTCGCCGTTGGGTACCGGAACTGAGTCGCGTACCGGACGTCCTACG
>CAZAVT010000206.1:3936-6427 GCA_964488395.1 uncultured Burkholderiaceae bacterium
CGTGACGCAAGCGAGCAGCGGATGCCGGATCGGAATCGACTATCCCGCGCCGTTGGTTGACGAAGCAGAGGCCTTGCGACATGCGCGAGATCGCCTCCATGCGCTGCGCAAGACGGATCCGGCCCGAGAGGAAGCCGACCAAATACAGGCACGACATGGGTCCCGTCGCAGCGGCCTGCCGCCAACGAACCGCGCTCCTACGCGTGGCCGGCGGCAAAGCCCGCCCGATGACCGACAGGCAAACCTGTTCGATTGAATCAGGCGGTTCGACCCGCGGCACGCAGTTCGCGCCGAACGATCTTGCCCATCGAATTACGCGGAAGGCTTTCGACCGGGTGAAACGATTTGGGCACCTTGTACGCCGACAGCCGCGACCGGCACAATTCATCAAGCGTCTTGACATCCACGACCTGGCCGGCACGGGGCACATACCAGGCGGTGACAGCCTCCCCCCAGTAGGCGTGCGGCAAGCCCGCCACAGCGCATTCGGCGATCCCAGGGTGGGTGCGCAACACCTCCTCGACCTCTCGGGGATAGACGTTCTCCCCACCACTGATGATCATGTCATTCTTGCGATCGACGATATAGACATAGCCTTCGTCATCGATGCGAGCGAGGTCCCCTGTCACAAACCAGTCGCCGCGCATCGCACGCTCGGTCGCCTCTGGCAGATTGAGGTAACCGGAGAAGAGGTAGGGCGAGGCAACGGCCAATTCCCCCACCTCTCCCGTCGCGCAATCCTGCCCTGCGTCATCGAGCACTCTCACATGGGTACCCGGAAGGGGCTGCCCCACACAGGCGATCTTGCGCAACTGATCACGCGGACGAAGTGCACACGCCACATTGGTCTCGGTCGTGCCATAACGCTCGTAGAGCCTATCCTCGCCGAAAAAGTCGACGATGCGCGCTTTCATGGACTGAGCGAGCGGAGCAGTTCCTGAAATGACGGCTTTCAAGGCACTTACATCGAACCCGCGGGCCCGATCGCCCATCGCAAACAAGGCCGCAAAATGGGTTGGGACCATGTAGACACTGGTTGCCCTAAAGGAGACGATGGTCTGGAGCAAGCGCTCAATGTCAAACCGGGACATCAAGGTCACGGTGCCACCAAAGAACACCGGCACCAGCGCCATCAGCAAGCCCGCACCGTGAAACATCGGCGTCGTCGCGATCGCACGGTCGTCCGGGCCATAGCACCCATGCTCGGCAGCCATGGCATAACACGCCAGCACCCGACCGCGATGGGCGAGCAGAACGCCCTTAGCGCGGCCGGTTGCCCCCGAGGTGTAGGGCACCGAAAAGATGTGGTGCTCGTCAACCTGCACCGAACAAGCTTGGCTTGAGGCCTGACCGAGCAGCAACTCATAGTCGCTCTCCATCACGACCACGCGTTCGACCGAGCCAGGAACATGGGCCCGCGCCGCCTCCGCCAAGTCACGATCGACGAAGAGAACGCGGGCGCTCGCGTCTTCGCAGATGAAACGCAATTCGGGACCGGCAGCGGCTGGCCCCACGGTCGCGCAGGCGACGCCAGCTAGCGAAAGTCCACAGACGAGTTCGAGGTACTCGATACGATTACGACACTGAATCGCCACGCGCTCGCCGGGACGCAGGCCCAGTCCGATAGCCAAATTGGCGACTCGGTCGATGCGC
Source organism: uncultured Burkholderiaceae bacterium (assembly GCA_964488395.1). Taxonomy (GTDB): domain Bacteria; phylum Pseudomonadota; class Gammaproteobacteria; order Burkholderiales; family Burkholderiaceae_E; genus SYIM01. The sequence goes on from CAZAVT010000206.1 coordinate 5,590, forward strand.
TCGATCAGCTGCCGGTAGCTGAGCTGGCGATCATCCTGAATGATGGCGGTCTTGCCCGGCGTCCGGGCGGCTGCGGCGCGAATGCCGTCAGAAATTAAGATCGACCGCGACCCCCCTCGCCGAATCGTATCGGGCATTGCCAATGCTCCTGCCAAGAAAGCGCCGATAATAGTTGAATTCAAGCCCTCCCCGATCCCACCGATGACCCTCCAGTCGCCCCTGCTCACCCAACTGCAACAGATCGTCAGTCCAGAACAGATCGGCGGCTCAGCCGACGAACTCGAAGCGGCCAGCAGTGACCTTTTCCCCTTCCCCAAGCCCGCGCCAGCCGCCTGGGTCGTGCGCCCTGATAACGCGCGGCAAGTCGCGCAGCTCGTGCGACTGGCTGAATCGTGGCGATTGCCGGTAGTGACCCGAGGGGCAGGTCTTTCCTACACGGGCGGCCTCGCAACTCGCGAACCCGCGCTGGTGATCGACACGCGCCGGCTCGATTCGTTCACGATTGACGAGGTTGACCTATACGTCGTTGCCGGTGCGGGCACCCGCTGGGAAGTGCTCAGCCAGGCCCTCGCGGAGCGTGGCCTGCGGACTGCGCTGGCCGGTCCGGTATCGGGGTCGGCGAGCACGGTGGGTGGCGCGGTCTCGCAGGCGCTGCCAGGCAGCATGGAGGGGGTGATCGGTCTGGAGATCGTTCTCGCAGACGGTACGATGGCGCGAACCGGGGCCTGGGCGCGCCAGGACGCGTCGGCGTTCCATCGGCAAGCCGGTCCCGACCTGAGCGGACTCTTCATTGGCGACTGCGGAGCGTTCGGCGTCAAGACCGCAGTCGTCCTGCGCC
>CAZAVT010000207.1:0-6413 GCA_964488395.1 uncultured Burkholderiaceae bacterium
GCCCGAGTCGCATCGCGGCGGCTGTCGGGCAGTTTGGTCGATAGCGGCGGTCGACCGTTGAACGACAAGCTGATCGAAGGCAGCGCTGCCAATGTGCGGCAACGGGCCTTTGCACTTGAGGCCGCAGGGCTCAAACCAGGATCACCGCTCGCGCTGCGGGTCTTCAACGGCTGAGCCGACATGATCGGAATCATCGGCGGTAGCGGTCTTGGCCGGCTTGATGGGTTCGAGCGTCTAGGAGAGTTGCGACTGGAGACCCGCTGGGGATCCCCGTCGGCGCCGATCACTGAGGGGATTTGGCACGGCGTCCCAACGCTTTTCCTGCCCAGACACGGGACGGGACACTCCGTACCGCCCCACCGGATCAACTATCGCGCCAATCTCTGGGCGCTCAAGGAAGCAGGCGCCCGAGTCGTTCTTGCGTTCGCCGCCACCGGTGGGATCAGCCGAGACTGCGGGCCAGGCGTATTGGTGGTGCCCGAGCAATTGATCGATTACACCTGGGGCCGTGAGAGCACGTTCTTTGAGGGGGGTGACACCCCCGTGGTGCACGTCGATTTCACTCACCCCTACGATCCCGAGCTGCGACAAGCGCTGATCGAGGCAGCGCAGCACGAAGCTGTCCCGCTGGTCGCCGAGGGAGTCTACGGCTGCACGCAAGGGCCTCGACTCGAATCGGCGGCCGAGATCGCCCGGATGGCCCGCGATGGTTGCACGCTCGTCGGCATGACCGGCATGCCAGAGGCCGCACTGGCGCGCGAGCTGGCGCTGCCCTACGCTTGCCTATCAGTGGTCGCCAATCGAGCGGCCGGCTTGGATGCGACATCCAGCACGATCTCGATCGAGCAAATTCATCAAGTACTCGCCCAGGCGATGGTGTCAGCTCAGCGCGTCGTTTCCCGGGCGGCCCAGGCGCTCCACCAACGCATTCGATAGACAGCGCCGTCTCGCGCTTGTGCAAGCTGCAGACTCGGGGCTCAGTCTTTCAACGCCTCAAGAAGGTCCGACTCGAATCGCAGCAGGCTCCGGGGCTGGGCGAGCGCTGAACCGTCGATAACTAGGACATCCTCCACCCGTTCGCCCAGGGTCATGATGCGGGCGGAATGCAGCGAGATGGCGTGTCGGTTGAGCACCTCGGCGATTCGATAGAGCAAACCGGTGCGATCGTTGGCCGAGATGTGCAGCAAATGGTGGCGGCCCCGCTCGTCAACGCGCACGGTCACCTCTGGCTGCACCGGGAAGAACCGGGAACGCCTCGAGATCCGCCCTCGCACCCGGTGGTCGGCCGACTTGGGCGTCAAGAGGGCGAGCCGAAGCTGATGCTCGACCAGACTGAGGATGTCGCGGTAGGCGGAATCGCCAGACGGATCCACAACCAAGAAGCTGTCGAGCGCCCACCCGTCGGGCGTCGTGTGGATCTGCGCATCAAGGACGGACAGGTTGGCGCGATCGAAGTATCCGCAGATGCGGGCGAAGAGATCCGGCTGGTCCGCAGCATGCACCAGTACCTGAAAGCCTTCGCCGATGGAGGCGATGCGGGTTCGGACGAAGGGGCCATGGGTCAGATCCAGCCCATGCAGAACCCGCGTATGCCAAGCGATATCGCCGGGATCGGTCCGCAGAAAGTACGAGATATCGAGCCGCCGCCAAAGCGCCTCGTACCGATCGGCGCCAATGGCGAGCAGGTTCAGTTGCCTCACGGCATCGGCCCTGTGATGGTCGAGCAGCGTGGCCTCGGAATGGCGGGTTCCTTGCAGACGCTGTAGGGTCAAGCGGAACAGCTCTTCGAGCAGCTTCCCCTTCCAGGCATTCCAGACCTTTGGACTGGTTCCGCGTATGTCCGCGACCGTCAGGAGGTAAAGGCTCGCGAGTCGCTCCGGCGTCTCCACGAGGGCAGCAAAGCGCTCAATGACCGTTGGGTCGGATAAGTCCTGCTTTTGTGCGACCGATGACATGGTCAGATGATGCTCGACCAGGAACATGATCAAGCGGGTGTCGTCTCGGTCGAGACCGTGGCTTCGGCAGAAGCGTCGAACGTCGCTCGCTCCGAGGGTGGAATGATCGCCACCACGCCCTTTGGCAATGTCGTGAAACAGCGCCGCGATGACCAATCGCCAGGGTCTTTTCAGGCCCGATATCAGCTGGCTGCACTGCGGATACTCGTGGGCATGCTCGGGCATCGAGAAGCGCCTGAGGTTTCTCACCACCATCAGGATGTGCTGATCCACGGTATAAACGTGAAAGAGATCATGCTGCATCCGGCCGACAATGCGCCGAAACACGGGAAGGTAGCGCCCGAGGATCGACCACTGATTCATCCGTCGCAGGACCCGGGTCACGCCGTACGGAGACTGCAGGATGGCAAGGAAGCTCGCGCGATTGCTAGGGCAGGCGCGAAAGGACGCATCGATCCGGAAGCGCGCGTTCCAGAGGGCTCTCAGGGTGCCGCTGCTCAGTCCCGTCAACTCGCGATGTTCACAAAGCAACAGGAAGGCCCTGAGCATCGCCGCCGGCTCTCGCTCAAAAAGCAGCGGGTCAACGAGTTCGAGCAGACCTGCCCGATCATTGAATTCATCGGTCAGCCGCTCCGCCTCGCCGCTGGCGAGCGGGAATAAGCGCTCACGCAGGTTTTGCAGCACGATGGTGTTGATCTGGACGACAGCCTTGGCGGCCCAGTAATAGTGCTGCATCAACGCCTCGGAGGCGCTGCGTCGGTCCGGCTGGCGATAGCCGAGCGCCTGCGCAACCTGAGCCTGAAGATCGAAGACCAGACGGTCCTCGCGCCGACCAGCGACCGCATGCAGTCCTGCCCGAATCCGCTTCAGCTCGCGTTCATTGTGGAGCAATTGGCGCAGCTCCGCCCCCGTCAGTAGACCCGTCGTGCCGAATTCCCGCCAACTGCGCGCGAGGCCCGCTGCCTGGGCAATCCACATCAGAACGTGCAGATCCCGCAGTCCTCCGGGGCTCTCCTTGACATTGGGCTCGAGACTGTATGGGGTATCTTCGTAGCGAAGATGACGCTGCTGCATCTCAAGCAGCTTTTCATTGAAGAAGCTTGCAGCATCGATCAGCCGCTCCAGTCGGCTTGCCAACGCCCGCAGGAGCTCGGTCCGGCCCGCTAGAAAACGCCGCTCGAGCAGGGCAGTGCGAACGGTCAGATCCTGCCGGGCTTCCTCGGTACAGGCCTCCAGGTCGCGGACGCTGTGGCCGATTTGCAAACCGACGTCCCAGCAGCAGGCGACAAAGGATTCGAGCGCGGCGGACTGCTCCTTGGTCGGTTCGTGTTCGATCAGGATCAGTAGATCGACATCGGAGTGTGGAAACAGGTCGCCGCGACCGTAGCCGCCCACCGCCACCAGGCACGCATCGGGCGGCATCCGGCAGGATCGCCACAGGGCTCTGAGCGTCCGGTCCGTCAGCGTGCGCACCGAGCGCAGCAGCCGCGGCGGCTGGCGATCCTCGAGGAACCGTGAGGTGGCCGCAGCCATCGCCGCACGGTAATCATCCCGAAGCTCAGCGATCGTGACGTTCAAGGGGGGCCCGCTGAACCGGCCTGGCTCAGGCGGCTCGTGCCAGGTCGGGTGGCAGGGGGCATCCAGCCGAAAGGGTCAGAACGTCGTAGCCCTCAGGGGTCACCAGCACCGTGTGCTCCCACTGGGCTGAAAGGCTATGGTCTCGGGTGACGATCGTCCAACCGTCGCCGAGCTCCTTGACCTCGCGGCGCCCCGCGTTCACCATCGGCTCGATGGTGAACATCATGCCAGCCTGCAAACGCTCGCCCATCCCCGGCCGCCCGTAGTGCAACACCTGGGGCTCCTCGTGAAACCGCCGGCCGATCCCATGGCCGCAGAATTCGCGCACGATCGAAAAGCCAACCGACTCTGCATGCCGCTGAATCGCATGCCCGATGTCGCCCAGGGTCGCGCCCGGGCGCACCTGCCGGATCCCCAGCCACATGCATTCGAAGGTCACTTCGCAGAGCCGACGGGCGGCGATCGACGCCTCGCCGACCTGGAACATTCTGCTCGTGTCACCGTGAAAGCCGTCCTTGATCACGGTGATGTCGAGGTTGACGATATCTCCCTGCTTGAGGACCTTTGGCCCCGGAATACCGTGACAAACTTGGTGATTGACCGAGGTGCAGATCGAGCGAGGGTAGGGCTTATAGCCCGGCGGAGCGTAGTTGAGCGGCGCTGGAATGGTCTTTTGGACATTGACCATGTAGTCATGGCAAAGCGCGTCGAGCTCCCCAGTCGTAATGCCTGGGCGAACATGGGGCGTGATGAAGTCGAGCACTTCGCTCGCCAGTCGACCCGCAACCCGCATCGCCTCGATCTCGTCGGGCGTCTTGATCTGAATGTTCATGCTAAAATTATAGGTTGCATTGGTTTAACCCGTGCGGTATTTCAAGGTTATTGGGAAAGCCCCACAACAGGGCTGTCCCAAGACGAAGTCCCACAGAACCGATGCGACGGGGTTCGGCAATCGCGAGGTCGTCTTCTGGTCTGACCCGTGTCACCTGACGATCTTGCACTTGTCGACACCGTAAACCACGCGCACCGCCCGACCAGGGTGCCGGCTGCGGGCTTCCAGCCTCAGCCGTGCAGCAGGCGGATGCGTCAGACCCAACCCTCAGTCGGAGAACGCTATGTCCGCCACCATGCGGCAAATGCTCGAAGCCGGAGTGCATTTCGGCCACCAGACCCGTTTCTGGAACCCCCGGATGGCCCAGTACATTTATGGCCACCGCAACAAGATTCACATCATCAACCTCGAGCGCACCCTGGAAAACTACCAGGAGGCGATGAAGTACCTGAAGCAACTGTCTGCCAATCGCGGCACGGTCCTCTTCGTCGGGACCAAGCGCCAGGCGCGCGAGATCGTCGCAGAAGAGGCTCACCGCGCGGGGATGCCCTACGTCGACCAGCGTTGGCTCGGCGGGATGCTGACCAATTTCAAGACGGTCAAGACCTCGATCAAGCGTCTCAAGGACATGGAAGCGACGGTCGCCGAAGGCGGTGTCGAGCGGATGTCCAAGAAAGAGTCCCTGGTGTTCCAGCGCGAGCTGGAGAAGCTCAATCGCAGCCTGGGCGGCATCAAGGAAATGGGCGGACTGCCCGACGCGCTGTTCGTGGTCGACGTGGGCTATCACAAGATCGCGATCACTGAAGCCAACAAGCTGGGCATTCCGGTGGTTGGGGTGGTCGACACCAACCACTCCCCTGACGGTATCGACTACGTCATTCCCGGCAATGACGACTCGGGCAAGGCCATCCGCCTGTATGCCAGGGGTGCGGCCGACGCTCTGCTGGAGGGCCGCAGCGCCGCCCTCCAGGAGGTCGTCAAGGCGGCCAGTGAAGAAGAATTTGTCGAGGTCGACGCCGACCAGGGCGAGTAATCGGACCGGGAGAAGAATCGATGGCTGAAATTACTGCAGGCATGGTCAAGACGCTGCGCGAGAAGACCGATGCCCCCATGATGGAATGTAAGAAGGCGCTGACCGAGGCTGATGGCGATCTGGCGAAAGCCGAGGAGATCCTGCGGGTCCGGCTGGGCAACAAGGCAAGCAAGGCGGCGGCACGGGTGACTGCAGAGGGCATCGTCGCGGTCCATGTGACCCCGGACGGCAAGGCCGGCGCACTGCTTGAGCTCAACTGTGAAACCGACTTCGTCGCGAAGAACGATGACTTCATCGCCTTCGCGGCCCGCGTCGCTGCGCGCATTGTCAAGGAAAACCCGGCGACGGTGGAGGCACTTTCGGCGCTTGCGCTCGATGGCGCGACCGTTGAGTCGGTACGCATGGCCCTGGTAGGTCGGATTGGCGAAAACATGTCGATCCGCCGCTTCCAGCGTTTCCAGTCCGAAGGTCTGGTTTCGGCGTACGTGCATGGCGGCTCCAAGATTGGCGCTATCGTCGACCTGGTCGGAGCCGATGCCGCGCTCGCCAAGGACCTCGCCATGCATATTGCGGCGCGCAAGCCCAAGGCGCTCGCCAAGGACGGGGTGCCCCAGGAGTTGATCGAGACCGAACGACGAATTGCCCGCGAGAAAGCGCTCGAATCGGGTAAACCGCCAGAGATCGTCGACAAGACCGTCGAAGGCACGATTCAGAAGTTCATCAAGGAAGTCACCTTGTTAGGCCAACCCTTCATCAAGGACGACAAGGCGACGGTCGAGCAAATCCTCAAGGCACGTCATGCCCGGATTGCTGGCTTTGCGCTCTATCTGGTCGGCGAGGGCATCGAGCGCCAGACCAGCGACTTCGCGGCCGAAGTGGCCGCCCAGGCAGCGGCCGCCGCCGCCGCGGCCGGCCGCTAATTAGCGGGAGCCCATGGAGTGACCGACCAGTCCGCTCCAGCCACCAGCCCGTCAGGACAGCCCCGCCCGCGGTACCGGCGGGTGCTGCTCAAGCT
>CAZAVT010000208.1:0-6406 GCA_964488395.1 uncultured Burkholderiaceae bacterium
ATCGCGGCTGGTTTCATTCATCGCTGCTCACCTCCTCGATGCTCAATGGCTGTGCGCCCTACCGAGCCCTCCTCACCCACGGCTTCGTGGTTGACGGCGAGGGCCGCAAGATGAGCAAGTCGCTCGGCAACGTGATCGCCCCGCAGAAGGTCTCCGATTCGCTGGGCGCGGAGATCCTGCGGCTCTGGGTGGCAAGTACCGACTACTCGGGCGAGCTGTCGCTCTCCGACGAGATTCTCAAGCGAGTCGTCGAAGCCTACCGGCGGATCCGCAACACCCTGCGCTTCCTGCTCGCCAACGTCGCCGACTTCGATCCCGAGCGCGACGCGGTGCCCGTGGCAGCCCTGTTGGAGATTGACCGCTACGCAATCGCCATGACGCAACGCTGGCAGCAGTCGATCATCGATGACTACGAGCGCTTCGAGTTTCACCCGGCTGTCGCAAGGATGCAGACCTTCTGCTCCGAGGACCTCGGGGCCTTCTATCTCGACATCCTGAAGGATCGGCTCTACACCTGCGCAGCTGGGTCGCGGGAGCGGCGCTCGGCGCAGACCGCGCTTTGGCACATCACCGATGCATTGTTACGACTGATGGCGCCGATCCTGTCCTTTACCGCCGAGGAGGCATGGCCGCTCTTCGCACCGAAGCTACATGAGCAGGGATCTGGCACGATCTTCACGCAGGTGTGGCACACCTTTCCTGCGATCGCCGATGAAGCGGCCCTGATCGACCGCTGGGGACGGCTGCGGGCGATTCGGGCTGAGGTGCTGCGGGAACTCGAGACGGTGCGCAGCGCCGGCGCGATCGGCTCGTCACTGCAAGCAGAAATCGATTTGCGCCTGACCGGTGCCGATTTCGAACTCGTCGGCTCGCTGGGCGATGACCTGAAATACCTTTTGATCACCTCACAGGCGCATGCGGTCGAGGTGTCGACGCCTAGCGAGGTGGGTGTGACGGTACGTGCGAGTCAGGCCATCAAATGTGAGCGCTGCTGGCACTGGCGAAGCGATGTCGGCGCCGATGCGAGCCGGCCAGGACTGTGCGGGCGATGCGTGAGCAACCTATTTGGCGCGGGCGAGGCCCGTCGATTCGCATAAGGCGGCCTCCAGCCTCCGCCCACCCCGCCAGAGTCGACTCGAAGACCAACGCCGATGACAAGCAACCGCACCCGCAGACCTCCCAGCACCACACGCTGGCTCGCGATCGCGCTTGCACTGGTGCTAGCTGATCAGGTCTCCAAGCAGTTCGTCCTCCTGACGATGGCTCCGGGCGAGCGTCTGGCAGTGATCCCTGGACTTTTCGATCTGACGCTGCTCTTCAATCGCGGCGCAGCGTTCAGCATGCTGGCCTCGGCGGCCGGTTGGCAACGATGGTTCTTCATTGGCATCGGAGTGGCGGCCGCCCTCTTCATCAGCTGGCTACTCCTGCGCCATACGGCTCAGCGGCTGTTTGCGACCGCACTCACGCTGATCCTCGGAGGTGCGATTGGTAATGTGATCGACCGAATCCTGCGTGGCGAGGTGGTCGACTTCCTGTTGTTCTACCAGGGCACGTGGTACTTTCCCGCCTTCAACGTCGCCGACAGCGCGATCACGACAGGCGCAGCACTTCTGATTGTCGATGAGATCCTGCGCGTGCGCCGGGCGCGCTGACTGAACCGAAGTCCTGCGGATGAGGTGAGAACGATGCGGGTACTCGAAGGCAAACGGATCCTGCTCGGTGTGTCGGGCGGCGTCGCCGCGTACAAGGCCGCCGAGCTCGCACGGGAGTTGCAGAGGGCGGGCGCCCGGGTCCGGGTGGTCATGACCGAAGCGGCGACCCGCTTCGTCGGTACGGCGACCTTTCAGGCGCTCACTGGCCAGGCCGTATTCACCGACGCCTGGGACACCCGCGTCGACAATGGCATGGCTCATATCGACCTGGCACGCGAAGCGGACCTGATCCTGATCGCGCCGGGCAGCGCCGACCTGATGGCCAAGCTCGCGAACGGGCTGGCTGATGACCTGCTGAGCACCTTGTGTCTGGCTCGAGATGTCCCCCTCGCAGTCGCTCCGGCCATGAACCGGCAAATGTGGGAGCACCCTGCAACCCAGCGTAACGCCCGGCAGCTCGCCGCTGATGGCGTGGAGCTGATCGGCCCAGGCAGCGGCGACCAGGCCTGCGGCGAGAGCGGGCCGGGGCGGATGCTCGAGCCCGCGGCGATTGTCGAAGCGGTGTACGCCTTTTTCACGCCCCGCCAGATGAAGGGGCGGCGAGTCCTGATCACCGCCGGACCGACCTATGAGCCGATCGATCCGGTACGTGGCATCACCAATCGGTCATCGGGCAAGATGGGCTACGCCCTTGCGAGGGCCTGCCAAAGGGCAGGCGCTGAGGTTGTGCTGGTTTCGGGTCCGGTGGCCCTCGATCCGCCGGCTGGCGTGCGCCGGATCTCGGTCACGACCGCGCTGCAAATGCACGATGCGGTCCACCAATCGCTCGATGAAGCAGCAGCCACCGGCCGTTCGATCGACTGTTTCATCGCCGTTGCTGCAGTGGCCGACTGGCGAGTCGCGCAAGTCCAGGCACAGAAGATTAAGAAGTCCGGTCCGAGCAGCACGCCAACGCTCGAGTTCGTTCAAAACCCAGACATCCTGGCGAGCGTCGCCCGCAGGGCAGGCGCGCCCTACTGCGTGGGTTTTGCTGCAGAGAGCGAGGCCCTCGAACAGAATGGTCGGGAAAAACTCGCCCGCAAAGGCATCCCCTTGCTGGTCGCGAACATCGGGCCCGACACCTTCGGACGGGATGACAATCAATTGCTCGTCCTCGACGGCGAGCGCAGCATCGCGTTTGCACGTGCCAGCAAGGATGAACTCGCCCGGGCTCTGGTAACCGAGATCGCAACGCGACTGCCGACAACGGGCGCCTGAGCGAGCGCCAAATACCCACGAACGCCAGGAAACGCCCATGAAGGTCCAGGTCAAGATCCTCGACGATCGGCTGCGCGGCCAGATGCCGTCCTACGCCACCCCCGGCAGCGCCGGCCTCGATCTGCGCGCTGCGCTTCAGGCACCACTCACCCTCGAGCCGGGCGCGGCCGAGCTGATCGCCACTGGGCTCTCGATCCATCTGGGCGATCCGGGTTTTGCGGCGATGATCCTCCCGCGCTCCGGACTGGGGGTCAAGCACGGTATCGTGCTCGGCAACCTGGTCGGCCTGATCGGCTCGGACTACCAGGGCCCGCTGATGGTGTCTTGCTGGAACCGTGGACAGCATCCGTTCACGATCGCGCCTCTGGATCGCATTGCACAGATGGTGATTGTCCCAGTCGTCCAGGCCCGCTTCGAGGTCGTCGATGACTTCGTCGCTTCGACCCGTGGCAGCGGCGGTTTCGGTAGTACTGGTCGTCGCTGACTCAGCCGGCCCGTCGCGCGGCCGCCCGCTGCGCGATCAGCGCGTCCAGGCGCTGCGCGTCGGCGACGAAAAGCCGGATCCCCTCGGCCAGTTTTTCAGTGGCCATGGCGTCCTCGTTGAGCGCCATCCGAAAACCTTTTTCGTCAAACGCCAGACGCTCGGGCGCATCGTCTGAGGAACCGGGGGCTTCACCACCCAGCCGCCGCTCGACCGTGCGCGAATCGGCGCGCAACTGCTCGAGCAGCTCGGGGCTGATCGTGAGTAGATCGCAACCCGCAAGCGCGAGAACCTGACCGAGGTGACGGAAACTCGCACCCATCACTTCGGTTGGGTATCCGAAATGCTTGTAGTAGCGATGAATGCGCCGTACCGACTGCACGCCTGGGTCATCCTCAGGCTCGAAGTCCCGGCCATCACGGCGCTTGTACCAGTCCATGATCCGTCCCACAAAGGGGGACACCAACGTGACCCGCGCGGCCGCACAGGCGACCGCCTGCGGGATCGAGAACATCAGCGTCAGGTTGCAGTGCACGCCCTCGGCTTCCAACTGCTCGGCAGCGCGGATGCCTTCCCAGGTTGCGGCGATCTTGATCAACACGCGCGAACGGGCAATACCGGCGTCGGCGTAGAGGGCGATGAGGCGGCGAGCGCGGGTAACCGTCGCCTCCGTATCGAAGGAGAGCCGCGCATCAACCTCCGTCGATACCCGCCCTGGAATGATCGAGAGAATCTCGCAGCCGAACCGGACTAACAGCCGGTCAACGAGGTCCGAAAGGGATGCTGCGGGCGCTGAACGCACGGTGTCGTCGATCAGGCGGGCGTAGTCGGGCTTGGTGACGGCCTTGACGATCAAGGTTGGATTGGTCGTGGCATCCTGCGGCGCGTAGGCGCGCATCGCGTGGAAATCGCCCGTGTCGGCCACCACGGTGGTGAACTGCCTCAGTTGCTCGAGCGCATTCATGGTCATTTCAAGAACATCGGGGGAGATCGGTAGCGAAAGGCTCTCAGAGCCAGCAGCAGCAGGACGGCAAAGAGGCCAAGACTCCAAAGTGCAAACGGCAGTCCCAGCCAGGGAAGATTGGCCTCGTCGCAGCGCGCCGTCGCCTCAAACATCAGTGGCCACAGATCCGGGAGCAAGAGCGCGCCCATCAGCCGATCGGCAAGTGTGAGGGCACAGGAATCCGAGACGGCAGCCACCCGATGCTGGTAGAGCGCGGCAGCCATCCCTGCCAGCGCGAGCACCGCGACCATACCGGCGGCGGCGCAGGCGAGACCCCGCTGCCGGCGACGCAGCGCCAGACCGACAAGCGCGCAGAGCGTGATCAGCAGGTAAAGCAGACGTTGCAGGGTGCACCAGGGACAGGGCGCATAGGCGTAGGCCCATTGCAGAAACAGTGCGACGGCGACCCCGGACGCTGAAAGAATCGTCACCGCAAGGAGCGGGCCGGCCTCGACCCGGAACTGGGCCTGCATCAACGCCCGCCCGTTCAGGCCGGCACAGTCTCAGCCTGCTCCTCGCCCTCACCCTCGGCGGCCGGGCTGACGGCTGGCGCTGGCGCGACCGGCGGGACCGGCTCGCCGAAACTGAGGGTGACCTGATCGGACTCGGCAAGGTCGACCATCACCTTGCCGCCCCCCACCAGGCGCCCAAACAGCAATTCGTCGGCCAGCGCTTTGCGAATGGTGTCCTGGATCAGGCGCTGCATCGGCCGCGCGCCCATGAGCGGGTCGAAACCCTTGCGCGCAAGATAGGCCCGGAGAGCATCGCTGAAGGTCGCCTCGACCTTTTTTTCCTGCAATTGCTCTTCGAGCTGCATCAGGAACTTGTCGACCACCCGGAGGATGATGTCCTGATCGAGCGCGCGGAAGCTGATGATCGAATCGAGGCGATTGCGGAACTCCGGCGTGAACAGGCGCTTGATCTCCACCATCTCGTCGCCCGCCTGCCGGTTATCGGAAAAGCCGATCGAGCGGCGCTGCAGATCGGCCGCTCCGGCATTGGTGGTCATGACGATGATCACATTACGGAAATCGGCCTTGCGCCCGTTGTTATCGGTCAGCGTCCCGTGGTCCATCACCTGCAACAGAATGTTGAACACATCGGGATGCGCCTTCTCGATTTCGTCGAGCAAGAGCACGGCGTGCGGCTTGCGGGCAATCGCTTCGGTGAGCAACCCACCCTGGTCGAAGCCGACGTAACCCGGGGGGGCTCCGATCAGCCGGGATACGGCGTGACGTTCCATGTACTCCGACATGTCGAAGCGGATGAGCTCGATACCCAGGATGAAGGCGAGCTGCTTCGCAACCTCGGTCTTGCCCACGCCCGTCGGTCCGGAAAAGAGGAAAGCGCCGATCGGTTTGTCGGGTTTGCCGAGGCCGGACCGCGCCATCTTGATCGCTGCGGCGAGGGCTTCGATGGCGGGGTCCTGACCGAACACGGTCGCCTTGAGATCGCGGTCCAGAGTCTGCAGACGACTGCGGTCGTCCGACGACACCGAGGCCGGTGGAATGCGGGCGATCTTGGCGACGATATCCTCGATCTCGTTCTTGCCGATCACCTTTTTCTGACGCGACTTGGGCAGGATCCGCTGCGCCGCTCCCGCCTCGTCGATCACGTCAATTGCCTTGTCGGGCAAGTGTCGGTCGTTGATGTACTTAGCGGACAGCTCAGCAGCAGCCGACAGCGCCGAAGAGGAGTACTTGACCCCGTGGTGCTCCTCGAACCGGGACTTGAGGCCGCGCAGGATCTGCACGGTCTGCTCGACCGAGGGCTCGACCACATCGATCTTCTGGAATCGCCGCGACAGCGCATGGTCCTTCTCGAAGATCCCACGGTACTCGGTGTAAGTGGTCGCGCCAATGCACTTCAGTTGCCCCGAGGAGAGGGCGGGCTTGAGCAGATTAGAGGCATCGAGCGTCCCACCCGAGGCCGCGCCGGCGCCCATCAGCGTGTGGATCTCGTCGATGAAGAGGACCGATCCGGCGGTCTGCTTGAGCTGCTTGAGCACGGCCT
>CAZAVT010000209.1:0-6362 GCA_964488395.1 uncultured Burkholderiaceae bacterium
GCAAGTTCCACGTCCGCGAGGTGCAGCAACTCGATGCCCAGGCCCTGGCGCAGCTCGATGCTGCGTGTCGCCATCACATTTAGCATGGCATTGACCTGCACCACCCGGCTTCTGAGCTGAATCGCCGAGGCAATGAACATGGCAAATGCAATCACCGCCACCAAGCCACTGAGACTCACGATCAGGATCATCTGGCGACGCTGCTGAGCGAGGGCCCGATCGAAATGGGTGGTGACCTCGGCGAGCTTGCTGGCCGTGTGGGCGGCCGCGCGGGCCGACCGATTGGCCACGTCGGCCGAATCTTTATCTCTGAGGACTGCTGCAGTCATGGGGACTCCTTGGTCGAGCGCGCGAGAGCGGGCTCGGACGATTCGCCGGCAGTCTGACCGGTCACAGTGGAAGCGGATGCATCGAAACCGGGCAATAGCACTTCGACCCGCTCAATCTCGGCTGCAATGAAGACAGTTTCCTCGCGAATCTCGATGGCCCGCACAAGCAGCTCAGGCGAGAGTTTGCGAATCCTGCGGGCCCGTGCCTCCGTCGCTTCGGACAGGGCGGGCTCGATCGGGCCACTGCCCAACTCCGCGGGAACAGCAGTCGATTCGCCTGGCTGGGAGACAGTTGCATCAAGGGGTGGCTGCGAAAGAGCCGCCTCAAGCGCGTCGGGGGGCTCTTCGATCTCAGAGAGTTGCCGTGGCTCATCCAGGGGGGCGAATACGGTCGAGTCGACGAACTGACGCTGTTCGCCAGTGTGTTCGGCTGACTGCCCGCCCAGTGCCCGCTCGGCCCCTCCAGACTCTGCAACCGCTGCGACCGGTGGCGCCTCGGATCGAAAGACATCATCGGACATGGTTCAGGCTCCACCGAGATCGACAAGCACTGGCACGCGCACGGTCCCGGGCACAGTCATCGGCCCTGGCGTCACCGAGGCGGGCTGTTCGAGCGCCAATCGCTGTGCGAACGCGGCACCGGGTCCCCGCTCGCGGTGCAAGAGAACGACGATGAGCGTTGAAATGAGGACGAGCGCCATGAGGAGGACACTGACGCCGACCCATCGAGAACGCCCGCGCCGCAGGGGTAACGCAGACGGCAGACCGTCGATCCCGGAGCTATCCTCAGCGGCGCGTAAAGCGTGCGCGTGGATCGGCGCTCCCTCTTGAAAGGGGCTTGACGGGACCGATTCGGACCGATTCGGCCTGTCGTCGGCAACAGGCGTCGCACGTAGGGATCGCCCAGCATCGGTATCAAGGTCGAGCCGGGTCATGCCACGCCCCAGGGACTGCAGCAGTGAATCGGTTCGTTCGGCATCATCACGATCGACCAGGATCACCAGCCGGGTCCCAGCGCCTGGAAAATCGCAGACCAGCCGGGCCAACAACAATCCCTCAGGCGTGTCGAGTGAGCGGACATCGGGAACCAGCACGATACGACAGGGCCCATCCGTCGGACCTGCCGAACGAGCCTGATCGACCGTGAGGCCCGTCAGGACCTGGTTGAAACGATCGATCAGCGCATCGCGCGTCGACGCCATGTAAATCTCGAGGCTGAACGCCGAGTCGCCGCGGGCCTTGCGGGCGAAGGCCCTCCCCCAAGCTTCAAGAGCGCTCGCTCGTGTCCCGGTCACCGCGACGACAGCAGCACCAGACCGAACCAGCGCCAGCGCCCGATCAACGAGCACCGGACTCACCTGATTACCGACGACAGCCATCAGACCTCCCTCTGACCCGAAGTGTCAAAGCGCATGTCGGGCGGCACCGAAGGCCGAGGCCGCGGCATCGGCGGCACGCCAGGGCGAACACTCGACAGGCTGAAAACATAGGCAATGACCTGAGCCACCGGCACGTAGAGCGCCTCGGGAATCGGCTGCTCGGCTTCGGTCGTGTAATAGAGGGCACGGGCGAGCGGTGGCGCCTCGAAAATCTGAATCCCGTGCTGTCCTGCCTCCGTCCGGATCCGCAGCGCCAGATGATCGATCCCACGCGCGACGACAATCGGGGCCCCATCCGCGGCTGGGTCGTATGAGAGCGCGACCGCAAAGTGCTCAGGGTTGGTGATCACCACGTCGGCATCCTTGACCCTGGCCATCATCTTCTGGGTCGCGATCTCCCGCTGCCGGCGACGGATCTGGGCCTTGATCTCGGGCCGCCCTTCCATGTCCTTGAGTTCGTCGCGAATCTCCTGACGACTCATCCGCATCTTGCTCATGAAGTCATAGCGCTGGAAGGGAACATCGATCAGCGCAATCAACACCAGGCCCAGTGCCACGATCACCGCCGACTTCATGATGATCCGTCCCGTCTCCGCCAGCGCCGGCTCGACGCTCATCGCACCGAGCTGAGCCAGACCGGTCAGGTTGTTGATGAGGACCCAATAGAGCAGTAACCCAACCACGACAAACTTGGCAATTGCCTTCGCAAGCTCAATTCCCGCCTTGGCGCCAAAGATGCGCTTGAGTCCAGAGAGTGGATTGAGCTTGTCGGCCTTGGGGCCGATCGCCTTGGACGAGAAATTCAAGCCGCCGATCGCAAACGACGATCCGACCGCGAGCACCAAGGTCAACAAGAGCAGCGGCACGATGGGCAATAGGCTGTCGCCGATCCGCTGCAAAAAGTACGCGGGGAGCAGGTGCGGGGACTCGAGCATTTGACGGTCGAAGACGAACCCAGAAGCGAACTGTTCGGCCAGACGCGTAACCAACCCCACCCCGGTGAACATCAGCCAGGTGAGCGCGCCCACAGTGACCGCCGCAGCCGACAACTCGACTGACCGGGGCAGTTGACCGTCCTCGCGAGCCTTCTTGAGCTTATGCGCAGTCGGCTCTTCGGTGCGTTCGCCACTGTCGCTTTCTTCAGCCAAGGGTCACCCCCAGGAGGTCACGTACGCGCAGGAAAGCCAACAGCCAAAGCCACTCGATCCGATTTCCCATGTGTGTGAGCGACACCCAGAGCACCAGCAACCCGGCAGGGATCATCGCCGCAAATCCAACCGCGAAGATGTTGAGGCTCGGGGCGGCTCGAGTGACGATGCCGAGCCCGACGTTGACAAATAGGAGCGCCGCCATCACGGGCAGCGCCAGCAGCAAGGCGCCGGTGAACATCAGTGACGTCCAGGCGACAAAGTTGGTAATGGCGGTCTCGCCGATCAGGGACTGGCCGATGGGCACACTGCGAAAGCTCTCGAGAATGATCGCTACCGTCAGCGTATGCCCACCGAGCCCGACGAACATCAGGGTCGAAAGCACCAGGAGAAACTGTGACAACACAGGGACGTTGCCGACATTGGGATCGATCATGTTGGCCATGCTCAGACCCACCGAGGCCGAGATCGTCTGTCCGGCGACGACCAGTGCGGCAGTGACGATCTGCAGCATCAGGCCCATCAAACCACCGATCAGGACCTGATTGAAGATCTCCTTCAAGCCCGCCGCGCTAACCGGATCGATCACCGGCCAATCGGCCAGCGGATAAACCAGCATGGTCAAAACCAGGGCAAGTGTGATTCGGATACGGCGGGTCACTGCATCAAGGGCAAAGATCGGTGCCACAAGCAGCAGCGCCGAGATGCGCAGCATCGGCCAGAGAAAGGTATAGAGCCCAGCGATGACCTGGTCGAACATCAGATTCATCGCGGGCATGATGGGCGAATCCGATCGGAGTCCGAGATGGGCCGGAGCAGTTCAGTGAAACAGCTGCGGAATGCGCTCGAACAGCCGGCGCGTGAAGTCGACGAGAACACCGATCTGCCAACCGCCGACCAGCACCAGGGTGATCCCCAGCGCCGCCAGCTTCGGAATGAAGCTGAGGGTCATCTCGTTGATGGAGGTGGCAGCCTGCACCACGCCGATCAAGAGGCCAGCCGCGAGCGCAATGCCAAGCAGGGGCGCCGAGATCAGCACTGTCATCCAGAGAGCCTCACGACCGAGGTCGATCACGCTTGCGATATCCATGGCGAAATCCTGTCTAGAACGCGTTGAAACTGCCTGTGAGGGATCCCATCAGCAAGCTCCAGCCGTCGACCAGCACGAACAGCATCAACTTGAAGGGCATCGAGATCATCATGGGCGAGAGCATCATCATGCCCATCGACATCAGCACGCTGGCCACCACCAGATCGATCACCACGAAGGGGATGTAAAGGAGGAAGCCGATCGTGAAGGCGCTACGAAGCTCGGAGGTGATGAACGCCGGCATCAGCGTGAGAAACGGAACGCTCTCTGGCCCATCGACGGGCGCATTGCGGGCGATCCGCATAAACATCGCGATATCGTCCTCGCGCGTTTGACGAAGCATGAAGGCGCGAATCGGTTCTTCGGCCAGCTTGAGCGCCTGGTCGAAGTTGATCTGGTTGGCCAGATAGGGCGTGAGCACATTCTGGTAGATGGTGTTCAGCACTGGGGACATGATGAACAACGTCAAAAAGAGCGAAAGGCCGACCAGTACTTGATTCGGAGGGGTTTGCCCGGTCCCCAGCGCTTGCCGGACGATCGACATGACGACCACGATCCTGACGAAAGACGTCATCGTCAGCACAATCGACGGCAGCAGGGTGAGGATCGTCATCAGCCCCAGCAGCTGCAGCGTGAGGCTGTACTGCGTGCCGGACGGACCAGTGCTCACGGTGACGGCGGGCATCCCCTGCGCCTGAGCCACTCCGGCCGCGAGCGCCACGACGATGGCGACCAGCACGTGCAAAGGACGAATCATTTCTCCCCCCGAGGAAGTCGCTGGGTGAGAGACTTCATCGCCTCGCGAAATCGTGCCGCCACGGCTGGGTCAGCCGGAGGCGTCGGCCCTCCCCCATCGGCCGACCCCAGCTCATCGGTGGGCTCGCGAACGGCCCCCAAGTTGCTGAGCAGGTTGATCTGTTGCTGACTGACGGAGATCAGGAGTTCGTGGTTGTCGACCCGCACCAGTGCGAGACGCTGGCGAGGCCCCAACCAAATGGACTCAACGATGGCGAGACGGCGGCCCTGGGTCCGTGCACCCCGACCACCCATTCGGCGCAACACCCATAGCGTGGCGCCGAGCAGGGCCAGAACCAGGGCAAAGCTGGCCAGCATCGACAGCCACTGCATCGGTTCAATCGGATTGCCCATGGTACTTGGCTCGGTGCTCAGAGGTTGCGGAGACGCTCGTTAGCCGGGACCACGCGGGTCAAGCGGATCCCGTAACGATCGTTGACCAGCACAACCTCGCCCTGCGCCACGATCGTGTTGTTGACCAGCAGGTCAAGGGGCTCGCCGGCCATCCGATCAAGCTCGACCACACTGCCTTGCGTCAGGCGGATCAGGTCTCGGATCTTTAGCACGGCACGCCCGACCTCGACCGAAATCGTGACTGGCACGCTCTGCACCACTTCGACATCGATCTGAGACCCGTCGGCGGCACTACGATCAATGCCATCCTGGTTCGTACTCATTGCATTCTCCGATCAGAAATCAGCTTTTGGTCAACGCAATCGAACGATCGATGCGGATGGCCTTGGAGGTACCGGCGCGGCCCACTTGGGCCTCGAACAGGGGAATATCACCGATCAGCACCCGCACGTGCTCGGGCTTACGCAGGAAGAACACTTCGCCGGGGCGCAACTCGGTGAATCGGGCGAGCGGAATCTGTACTTTGCCAAGCGCCACCTTGAGTTCAAGAGTCGCATCACCGACCGCGCTGAACAGCTCATCGCGCCAGGCGCGCTCGGATTCCTCATTGCCGTCTCCCGTCTGGACCCGGCTGCGCAACAGATCGCGAATCGGTTTGAGCGACCCGTAGGGATAGACGATGTCGACCGAGCCCGTGGAATCGGGGCCGCTCTCAGCTTCGAAACGGTTGACGATCACCAGATCGTTCTCGTCGGCGATCTGGGCAAACTGCGGATTGATCTCCGAATTGATGACATCGAATTCAACCTCGAGCACCGGCGACCAGGCGTCCTTGAGCGAGCGGAACACGATGTCGAGAATCATGCGGATGATCCTCGTCTCGGTCGGCGTGAACAGTCGGCCGGGAGGCAGCTGCCCCACTCCACGGCCAAAGCCGCCAAAGAAATTGTCCAGCGCACTGAAGATCACGGTCGGCTCGACCACGACCAGCGAATACCCGCGCAGCGGATTGATCCTCACGACGTTGACCGACAGGGGCGCCCGCAGCAGTTTGAGGTAATCGCGAAACTTCATCAGCTGGGCGCGCGCGGGGTTGATCCGCGGACTGGTCCGCAAGCCCTCCAACAAGCCCAACCTCACCCAAAACAGCAAGCCCAGCTCGGCAGCGCACAGCTATCCTGACTGCAAGCCCTAACAGAAGACATCAAGCAAACCCAGGGATACCTCTCTCAACAACCCTAGCCAACAGCCATCTTGGAAAACAAAG
>CAZAVT010000210.1:0-6361 GCA_964488395.1 uncultured Burkholderiaceae bacterium
TTCGATGGTAATGATGCCGGCACGCATCGCCAGCGGATTGCCGCCAAAGGTCGTGCCGTGATTACCCGGCTGGAACACTTCGGCCGCCGGACCGTGGGCGACCACCGCGCCGATCGGTACGCCGGAGCCCAGACCCTTGGCAAGTGGCATCACATCGGGGAGCACACCCGCCCACTGGTGGGCGAACCACTTGCCCGTGCGACCCATCCCGCACTGCACTTCGTCGATCATCAGGAGCCAGCCCCGCTCGTCGCAGATGCGTCGGAGGTCGCGCAGATACTCGGCGCGAGCCGGCTGAATACCGCCTTCACCCTGAATCGCCTCGACGAAGACAGCGACCACGTTTGGCCGGGTCTGTGCGACCTGACCGATGGCTGCGCTGTCGTTGAGTGGCACGCGTACGAACCCCTCGACCAACGGCTCGAAGCCTTTCTGGACCTTTTCGTTACCAGTGGCGGACAGGGTCGCGAGCGATCGCCCATGGAAGGCCCGCTCGTAGACCACGATCTCCGGCCGATCGATACCCCGGTCGTGACCGTACTTGCGCGCGAGCTTGATGGCGGCCTCGTTGGCCTCCAGACCCGAGTTGCAGAAAAACACGTTGGTCATGCCGCTGCGCTCGAGCAGCAGGCGCGCGAGCTGATCGCGCAAGGGATGGGTAAACAGATTCGAGACGTGGATCACCCGACCGATCTGCTCGCGCAGCCCAGCGACCAGCTTCGGATGGTTATGCCCCAGGGTGTTGACCGCGATCCCCGACAGGCAGTCGAGGTAGCGGCGGCCGTCGAGATCGAAGAGCCATGCCCCATCGCCGTGGCCAAACGACACCGGCAACTGCGCGTAGGTGTTCATCAGGGGGGTGGTCGCGGTCATGGGTGGCGCTCCTCGGCAATGCGTGCAGTCCAGCGATCGCTCAGCCCTTGACCCGGCTCTTGTACTCGCCGGTGCGGGTGTCGATCTCGATGCGATCGCCAATCTCCACAAAGGCCGGGACCGATACTTCCAGGCCCGTGGGCTTTACGCGGGCCGGCTTCATCACCTTGCCCGAAGTGTCGCCCTTGACGGCGGGCTCGGTGTACTCGACCTCGCGCACGACCGAAGTGGGCAGCTCGACTGAGATCGCCCGGCCGTCATAGAACACGACCTCGCAGGCTAGCCCGTCGTCGACATAGCTGACGGCGTCGCCCATCGACTCGGCCTCGACTTCAAACTGATTGAACTCCGCATCCATGAAGACGTACATCGGATCGGCGAAGTAGGAGTAGGTGACTTCCTTGCGGTCGAGCACCAGCACCTCGAACTTTTCATCGGCTTTGAAGACGGTTTCCATGGCCGAGCCGTTGAGAAGATTCTTCATCTTCATCTTGACGACGGCGGCGTTGCGGCCGGATTTGTTGTACTCGGCACGCTGGACCACCATCGGCTCCTTGCCGATCATCACGACGTTGCCGGTCCGCAGTTCCTGGGCGATTTTCATCGGGCAATCCTGGATTTCGAAAGTAAAGGGGGGGAGTCTCTTTCGGGAAACCCTACATTATAGCCGAGCATCCATGAATTCGACCAGCCTTAGGGCCAGATCAGGCTGTTTCGCCAGCTGATCCGCCCAGCCATCATGCACGCTTGCGAGCGCGTCGATGGCCGCGGTATAGCGGCGCCAGGCTGCCACGAGGGCCTCGCCGCTAGCCGCCCCGCTCCAGGCCCGCATCATGCCAGCGGCACGGTCGAGCGCCTGGCGCGAGGTCGGTGCCACGGTGTCCGCCATCTGGTCGAGAAAGGCGTCCAGCTTGGCGAGATGGGTCCGCTCGGTTTGCGGATAGGGTTGCCAGATGAAGGGTCGCCGTGCCCAATGGGCCCGGATCCAGGAATCTTCACCGCGCACCAGATTGAGGTCGCACGACCACAGCAACCGGTCGTAAGCGTCCTGGCTCAGCGGGGGGACCCGCACGAGGACCAGCCCGCCCGCTTCGAAGCGCTGCGATCGAGGCGCAGTGCCGACCGCCTCGAAGGCCGCGTCGGCGCAGACGTTCGCCACCAGCACCTGGGTGAGCCCATGGCTCGCCTGCAGTTCGCCCAGCCAGCTCGCGAGCGGCGCTTCGGCGTAGCAGAAAAGGCTCACTCGTCGGATCGGTTCCAGGCCGTCCGTAGTGGCTCCGATTTTTGACAGGAACGCTGCTTGGCGGGCCGGGTCATTGAGCCAGGAGAGGCGCTCATCCTCCAAGCCCTTTTCCCGTAGCAGTCCCCCGGTGGCGGGCGTGAAGCCAGGAAAGAAAAAGTGCTCGACCGCGCCGTCATCGGGTTTGGGCGAGGGCTTGCCGTGAAACTGCTCGACCCAGGGTTCGGCGCTGAGATATTGCAGGTTGATCCAGAGCGGCGCGACCGGGTGCCGACCCGCCAGGGCGCGCACCGAGGGGGGCAGGTCACAGCCGAACCCACTCACCAGGACCTGAGGGTCCGGATGGGCGCCGGCCACCATCCCGGCCTCGTGTTCGGGCTCCCAGGCCCGCACTCGCAATCCCGGGCCGATGGACGCGAGCGCGGCGGGGCCTTGCCAGTCGATACCCGGCGCTATTGCCGCCAACGTGAGAGGCGAGTCGATGAAGAGCGTGACCTCGAAACCGTGCTCGAGGTGCAGTTGCCGCGCCAGTCGCCAGCAGACCCCCGCATCGCCGAAATGGTCGATGACCCGGCAAAAGAGCCAGAGGACCCGCGAGCGGTTCAGCGATCTCACTGACCCGCGTCGCCCTGGGTGCCAAACAAATCGTCGAGCTTCGAGCGAGCCGGCCCCGAGCCTGTGACACGGCTGCGTTTGACCGGATACTCCTCCTCGATCCGGTCCTCGACATAGCTGGCGGGATTGGGCGCAGCGATCAGCCTGCGCCAGACTTCAACGGGAACGTTGTTGTAGGTTCGGCGCTCGCCATTGAGGTGATCGATCTCGAGCCGTCGTTCGGCGGCGTCGTAGGTGGCTGAACTCAGGTTCCCGCCTCGCAAGGTCTTTCTTTCCATGGGTGCTCACTTTCCAAGTGATCTGGATCGCAGGGCGGGGGTAAGCCCGATCGGCTCATCCTCCGCGGGCGCTCCCCTCGCGGCGCGGGTCAATGCCGCTCTCGAGGAAGCAGCCCGACCGATCCGCACCGCGAGGCTCTGGACAAACGCGGATGATGCCGTGCAGCCCGCTCGTCATGGGCTGACGCCGTAGGGTGTGACCGCGTGCCGCGAGGGCTGCAGCCAGACCCTGGTCATCAACCTCACGCAGCGCCTCGATATCGGTGGGCCCATTGCGATTACCAAAGTGCGGCGAGGCAATGGCCTCTTGCAGCGGTACGTCCTCAGCCAGTGTCAGCTGTAGTGTCCGAGCGACGTAGCCGATGATCGACGCGCCCCCCGGCGAGCCGATCGCAAGGCGCCAGGGCCCGCGTTCGGAGCGGCTGGGTTCGCGCTCAAAGACCAGGGTCGGCGACATCGAGCTGCGGGGCCGCTTGCCGGGTTCGACGCGGTTGGCGACCGGAACGCCGTCGCGCCGCGCCATGAAAGAGAAGTCGGTCAACTGGTTGTTGAGGAGAAAGCCACGCACCATGAGTCGGGCACCGAAGGCATCCTCGATCGAACTGGTCATCGAAACGACGCGGCCGGCCGGATCGACGATTGAGAGATGGCTGGTGGCCGATCGCTCGAGCTCGACCGATGGCGACACCGGGCTGTGTGCGCGACGGGTCCACGGGTCACCCGGCAACGCGAATCCCATCGCGCGCTCCCCGATCAACCCGGCTCGTGCCCGCAGGTAGATGGGGTCGAGGAGACCTGCCATCGGAATCTGCACGAAGTCCGGATCGGCCAGAAAGCGATCCCGGTCTGCAAACGCGAGCCGTGCTGCCTCGAGAAAGCGGTGGGTGCCTGCCGGGTCCGGGTCGCGCGACCGCGTGGCGGGGTTTGTCGAAGTCAAGGGGCGTTTGCCTGCATCAGCCCCCTGGATATCGCGCCGAATGAGTCGCGCTTCAGGGTCGAGCCCGAAGAGGAGGAGGGTCTGTGCGACCGCGACTGCGCCGGCGGAAGGGGGAGGCATCCCGCACAGTTCGAAAGTTCGCCAAGGCGTGCACAAAGCCTCACGTCGTATCGCGCGATAGCCGCTCAAGTCCGCGAGGCTCAGACGCCCCGGATTCAGTGGGTGACTGCGCACCCGGTTCACGATGTCCTCGGCAATCGGACCTTCGGCAAGTGCTGCGGGTCCCTGCGCTGCAATCGCTTCGAGGGTCTGGGCGAGGTCCGGGTTGCGGAGTCGCTCGCCGATCTCTCGCGGCTTGCCGTCCTCCCGAAAAAAGTAGCGTCTCGCCTGCGGATCGAGCGCCAGGAACCGATCGGCTGCGATCAGCGTGTGCAGTCGCTCGGTCACGAGGAAGCCGTCGCGCGCGGTCTCGATCGCCGGGCGGAAGAGGTCGGCCCAGGGCAGCCGCCCATAGGCCTGGTGCGCCTCGCGCAACATGGCGAGCACGCCGGGTGTGCCTACCGCCAAGCCGCCCACTGCGGCCTCGTGAAACGCTCGCGGGCTGCCGTCAGCGCGCAGGAAGGCGCTGTCGTCGAGCGCTGCGGGTGCGGTCTCCCGGCCGTCAAACGCGTCGGTACGGCCACTTGCCGGATCGTGATGCACGAGGAATGCGCCACCCCCGATTCCTGAGGACTGCGGTTCGACCAACGTGAGCATCATCTGCGCAGCGATGGCCGCGTCGACCGCGCTACCGCCCTGAACGATCATGGTTTCGGCCGCCCCGCTCGCAAGCGGATGGGCGGTGACGACCATCCACTGCCGGGCCTGCAGGACGGACGGCGCATGCCGGACGCTGGCACCCTCCGGTTGCTGGGGGGCTTGGGCCCAGGGTGCCGGCGTCTGAGCGATCGCTGCGCCTGCGGCGAACATGAGCCCTGCAAGCGTCCGTGCTGTCAGGGAGCCCATCGATGGAGTGGCGATCTTGCCGTGCCGGGTCGGGTGAGTGGGCTTCACGGGTGCTGGTTCGTTCTGGGGCGCGCGGGTTGTTTCGCGCTGCGCTTCGCTCATGATAGCTTTCCGAGGCAGGCATCGTTCGATCAAACCTTGTTTGCTCAGGCTCGTTCGAGCCCCGATCCCTCACCTCTGCCTTCCCCACAGTCAGCGCAAGGATGTTCAGCATGCAGACACTGGTCGAACACGCTGCCGCAATCGCCGATGGGCGTCAAAGCAGCCTCGCCCTGATCGAAGCGGCCCAGGAAGCCGCCCAACGCTTCGCCGATCTGAATGCGCTCGCCTGGGTCGACTGGGCCGACGCCCAGGCTCAGGCTCGCGCGCTCGATGCTGAGGCGAAGGCCGGGCGACTGCGCGGTCCGCTGCACGGCCTCCCGATTTCGATCAAGGATCTGTTCAATGTGCGCGGGATGCCGACGCGGGCCGGGACGCGGGCGTCTCTGGACGAGTTGATTGCCGACGAAGCCTCTCTCGTGACCCGCCTCAAGGAGGCGGGCGCATTGATTTTCGCGAAGACCAATATGCATGAGGTCGCGATGGGTGCGACCGGCGAGAACCTCTGGACCGGGGACGTGAAAAATCCCTTCGACCCCACCCGCCAGGCGGGTGGCTCGTCGAGTGGCGCAGGTGTCTGCGTGCGCACCGGGATCGGCCTCGGGGCGATCGGTAGTGACACGGGCGGCTCGGTCAGGATCCCGGCGGCTTTCTGCGGGGTGACCGGATTCAAGCCGACCCGGGACGCGATCCCGCTCGATGGAGCGCTCTACCTGTCGTGGACCTGTGATCACGCTGGGCCGCTCGGGCTGAGTGTTTCCGACTGCGCGCTGATGTACGAGGTGATGGCGCGCCGATCAGTCGCTCATGCCAGCGTGCCGCGCAAGCCCCGCCTCGCGGTGCCCCAGAGCTGGTTGCGCGGTCGGCTGCAGCCAGCGGTGCGGCAGGTCTTCGAAACGCTGATCGCGGGGCTCACGGCCGATGGCGTGGCCGTCGAGCCCGTCGAAATTCCAACGCTGGTGGCTGGTTGGCAAGCGTATTCCCCGCTCGTCAGGGCCGAGGCGGCGTGGGTCCATCGGAGGGCGCTCGATGCGGGCGGGCAGGGCTTTTCGGAGCTGGTGCTACCTGCCCTCGAGGCCGGCCGCAAGATCAGCTCACGCGACTACATTGATGCGCTCAAGACCCGACAGCGGCTGGTCGACGAATTGAGGCGACTATTGACCGACTATGACGCGCTGATCTTGCCCGGCAATGCGGTGGTCCCACCGCTGCGCGGGCAGACCGAGGTGCAGACCGAGGGCGGACTGATGAGTACCCGCGATGCCGTACTCGGGCAGACCGCCGCGTTTTCGCTGGCTGGACTGCCGACCTTGG
>CAZAVT010000211.1:0-5566 GCA_964488395.1 uncultured Burkholderiaceae bacterium
GCTCGGTCCCCATGTAAATCACCGACTGGTCGTACTTGTCGAAGACAGTCAGCACCGCCGGGTCCTCCAGGGTCTTTCGGAAAGCATCGTGCAAGGCCTTGACCACTGCCGGGTCCATGGCCTTGGGCCCGCACACGCCGAACGGGGAATCTGAAACGGTCTTGTAGCCGAGTTCGTCGAGCGTCGGCACGTTGGGCCAACGACGGGTGCGCTTGCTGCCGTAGGTCGCGATCAAACGCAATCGCCCCGATTCGACGTGGGGCGCCCAGCCCGTCGAGTCACTCGCGCCCATCACGTGCCCGCCCAGGATCGCCTGCATCGCCTCGGCGTTGCCCTTGAAAGGAACATGATTCAGTTCGATCCCCGCTCTCTGCGAGAATTCCTCGACAGCGAGATGCGGGCTGGTACCGATCCCGGTCGAGGCGTAGGTGAACTTGCCGGGATTGGCCTTGGCCCATTGCACCAGATCGGCGATGCTGCGGATGGGCGATTCAGCCGGCACGACCAGACCAAAGGTGTATCCGGTGAGGCAAGCGATCCAGGTGAAGTCCTTCAAAGTGTCGAAGGCCACCTTCTGCATGTGGGGGATGCGAAAGGCCCCAAACGGGATCTGGGCCACTGTGTAGCCATCAGGCTTGGCGGAAACCAGTTCCACCGCGCCAAGCATACCGCCCGCGCCCGGCTTGTTTTCGACCACGACTTGCTGCCCCAGCGCCTTGCCCGCGCTCTCGGCGATCGCACGCATCACCACATCAGTCGCGCCGCCGGCTGGCCAAGGGCAGATATACCGAACAGGCCGCGACGGAAAGACCTGCTGGGCGAGGGTTGGGGCAGCGACAAGCGCTGTCTGAGCCACACCTAAGGCGACAAAGCTTCTGCGTTTCATGTCTCGCTCCTGGTTGTACTGAGGGCTGGGTCCTGAGGTGACGCAGAACTTTATCGCGGACCGCCCGAAATACCTGCTCTAGGCCGCACCGCGCCACCGGGATTGTCCGGGTTGGACCGGACTGCTACAGTGACGGTCGAAAAAAAGGCGGGCCCGAACCAGGGCCCTTCAAGCTTCAAGGGGAGGCTCTCATGCAGGTTGGTTCAGCGTTGGCCCGGCCCGGGGCGATCGCCCGGGGGCGACTCAAGCTCGGGGAGTATCCGGACGGCGAGATTACCTCGCCCCTGATGATCGCCCAAGGGACGCAAGATGGACCAACCCTTTGGGTCCAAGCCGGAATTCACGGGCCCGAGGTCGTCGGACAATTGGCGATCCTCGAGTT
This sequence comes from uncultured Burkholderiaceae bacterium, assembly GCA_964488395.1. GTDB lineage: Bacteria > Pseudomonadota > Gammaproteobacteria > Burkholderiales > Burkholderiaceae_E > SYIM01. Next base: position 1,269 of record CAZAVT010000211.1, read on the forward strand.
CCTGCGCGGGCTGGACCTGACCCAGCTGCGTGGCACCGTCGTCGCGTTGATGGTCGCCAACCCGCTCGGCTTTCGAGGCTACAACCGGCTCACACCCCAGGATGGTTACAACCTGAACCGGGTCTTTCCCGGTGACCCCGAGGGCCACTTCACGCTTCAGCTCGCCCACACCCTACTCGAGACCTCGCTCGCCAGCGCCGACGTCCTGCTGGACCTGCACTCGGGCGGAGACCTGACCATCACCGCGCATTACACCCTGTTCCACAACGACGGCAGCGCGGCCGGAAAAGAGGCCGAACGGTTGGCCCGCGCCACCGGCGCGCCCAACATCTGGAATTCGCTGGAGCACACACTCTCGGGCTGCCACTTCACCCATTTCACCCGCCGCGGCAAGCCTGCACTGATCGTCGAGAGTGGGGGGGGTGCACGGGTCACCGATACCGATCTTGCACGCCAGACGGCAGCGATCACCAACGTCTGCAGGGCGCTTTCGATGCTACCCGGCGACCCACCACGACTCGAGCGCTACCGCCTTGGCGGCGATGCCGTCTACGTCAAGGCGTCGGCCGGGGGCTTTTTCCTGCCAGCGGTGTCCCCCGGCGATGACGTCAAAGGCGGACAGATCCTTGGCCGAATCATGAATCTTTACGGTGACACCGTTCAGAACATCGTCTGCCCCGTCGAACGCGCCTGGATCGGCTCGGTGCGTCGGCCGCATATGCCCCTCTACAACGGCGACCAATGCTTCGAGATCGTCGCAACCAAGGGTTTCGAGCCCGCCTGAGCCACTGGCCCCGACCCGATTCGCGGAGAACGTTATGCCCATCGTCCCCACAGCCCCCTTGTCGACCCCGCGTCGTACGCTGCTGACCGCTGGTGCAGCCGCCACCCTGCTCCCCATCGCCGGCCCGGTCGCATCACAAGCTTTGCGCGGTCGCCAGGTACTGTCCTCGGGCTTCGGCGGCTCGACGATGGACATCATCCAGAAAGCAATCTTCGACCCGTTTCAACAGGCGAGCGGGGCCAAGACCACGCAGGTACCGATGCAGTCGGCTGCGGCTTTGGCCCGGATGAAGACCGAAGCGGGTCGACCGCAAATCGACATGTACCAGTTCTCCGGCGGCCAGGAGTCGATCGCCAAGGCAACCGGGCTCAGCCAGCCGATGGGCGAGATCCCCCTGCTCGCCCGGATCCCTGACGGGCTCAAGGACCCGGAGCGTCACTGGGTCACCTGGGCGGTGATCGCCGAAGGTCTCCTCTACCGCACCGACAAGATTCGGCAGGCACCGCGCAGCTACAAAGATCTGCTTAGGCCGGAATACCGGGGACATGTGGCCTTCCCGGCCATCACCAACGGTTACGGGATGGATCTCTTGGTGATGCTTGCGAGGGCCCATGGTGGCAGCGAGAAGGATATCGACCCCGGTTTCGCCGCACTCTCAAAAATCCGCGATCAGGTCATCTTCAAGGCTGCTTCCGATCTGCCCACCCTGTTCGGCCAGAACGACATCTGGATCATGCCTTACGACACAGGCAACGCCTTCAAGATGCAGCAAGCAGGCCTGCCGGTCGCCTTTGCGGCACCTGAAGAGGGCAGTCCCGCAGTCTTCATCACCGCTTGTATCGCCAAAGGCGCGGCCAATGCCGATGTGGCGGCCGGAGTGATCAACCAGATGCTGACGCCAGCCTCGCAAGTGCAGATCGCCGACACGATGCGCTGGACACCGTCCAATCCAGAGACCCGTTTGCCTCCGGAACTTGCCAGTCAGGTGCCAGCGGTCGACAAGCTTGCCATCCTCGACCGCGAGCTGATCAATACCAATCGCCCTGCCTGGACCGACCGCTGGAATCGGCAAATCGCGCGCTGACGGGCTGAGCCAAGTCAATGGCTGAGGGGCCGATCGAGCGCCGGCGCGGCCCGTTCGGGGTTCCATGGGTTGTGCTGCTGTTGCTGGCACCTTGCCTGTTCGTCTATCTGGGTCTCTTCGTCGGCCCGCAGATCAGGTTGCTCGGCACCAGTTTCGTGGTTCAGGGCGAACCGGGTCTTGCCCACTTCGCGCGGATGTTCGAGGATGGGTACTACCTGTTCCTGATGGGACGGACACTGCTTTGCGGACTGGCCGTCACCCTGATCACCGTCGTGTTTGGTGTGCCGCTGGCCTATTGGCTGGCGCGGCTGCCGTCGCGCTGGGCCGGTTTCATCCTGATGTTGACCACCTTTCCCATGCTGATCAGCGCGGTGGTGCGATCCTTCGGCTGGATGGTGCTCTTTTTCCGCAATGGGCCAGTCAGTCAACTGCTGGTTGCGAGCGGTCTCTCGGATAGCCCCGTGCAGCTGATGTACACCCTCACGGGCGTCACCATCGCGCTCGCCCAGGTCCTGCTGCCCCTGATGGTGCTTTCGCTTTACGGCGTCTTCCGATCGATCGATCCGGCACTCGAAAACGCGGCAATGACGCTGGGTGCACGGCCCGCTGCGACCTTCTTTCTCGTCACACTGCCGCTCGCGCGCGGCGGCATCGTCGCTGGATCGCTGCTGGTTTTCGCCCTGACGATCAGCGCATTCGCCACGCCGAGCCTGGTCGGCGGCGCCCGAGCCAACATGATGGCGACGGCCATCTATGAAAATGCGGTCGACCTGCTCGATTGGTCCTTTGCAGCCGCACTGGCCTCCATCCTGCTCGTCGTCGTCCTCCTGATCTCCTCGGTCTACGCGGTCCTGGCCGACCGCAGCCGCCACGATCAACCGGTGCGCGGATGAACTCGCTGCGCACGCCCTTTGGCCTGGCAATCACGATCCTGTCGGCGCTGGCGTTAGCCTACCTCCTCCTGCCGATTGCCGTGATCCTGATCGCCCCACTGGGCGAGACAGGGTATCTGAGCTTTCCGCCCAAGGGGCTCACGCTCAAGTGGTATGAGGCGGCACTCGCCGATACCCGCTATCTCGAAGCCTTCATGAACAGCCTCGGCATCGCCGCTGCGGTCACTGCGATCTCGACCCTGGCGGGCGTACCGGCAGCCTACGCCCTGTCTCGGCATGCCTTCCCGGGCGCGCGCGCCCTTGAGGCGCTTTTCCTGTCGCCCTTGATCCTGCCGACGCTGGTGCTCGCTTTGGGGCTGGCGCTCTGGTTCAACCGGATGGGTCTGACGGCTGGCACACCTCGACTGATCGCAGCGCATCTCGTGCTTTGCATTCCCTATGTGGTGCGGGTCTGCCTGCCGGTCTTTCGGCGCTTCGATCGCTCGCTCGAGGAGGCTGCCACCAATCTCGGGGCGCGACCGATCGAGGCTTTCGCACTGGTGATGCTCCCAGTCGTAAAGCCAGCGATTGCCGCCGGAGCGACCATGGCGTTCATTACCTCGTTCGACGAGTTGGTCCTCGCCCTGTTCCTCGCCGAGCCGGGTCGCCCCACTTTGCCAGTGACTATTTATTCCGCCGTACAGCTCGGATTCGAGCCGACCGTTGCGGCAGTGTCGGGGCTGCTGGTCCTGCTCAGTACCGCGATTCTCCTCCTACTGCAGTTGCTCAACCGTTCAAACCGATGACCATCCATCCTGTCGAGATCGAACTCGACCATCTTGCCAAACGCTACGGTGCCACGGTCGCGGTTCATGAGGTGAGCCTCAGCCTCGCAAAGGGCGAGATGCTGGCCTTGCTCGGTCCCTCGGGCTGCGGAAAGACGACGACGCTTCGGATGATCGCAGGCTTTGTCGAACCCTCTGCAGGGCGGGTGCTGCTGCGCGGCGACGACATCACGCGCCGACCACCCTATCGTCGTGATACGGGCATGGTGTTTCAGAACTATGCACTGTTCCCGCATCTGAGCGTCGCCGCCAACATCGCCTTCGGCTTGGAGCGTCGCGGGATCGCCCGCGACGAGATCGGCCGACGCTGCGCGGCGATGATCGCACTGATGCGCCTGGAGGGGCTCGAGGAGCGCCTGCCGCAACGATTGTCGGGCGGCCAGCAGCAGCGAGTCGCTGTCGCGCGAGCGTTGGTCATCAATCCGGCCGTCTTGCTGCTCGATGAGCCGTTTTCAAATCTCGATGCGAAGCTGCGTGAAAGCACGCGTGTGGAATTGCGCCGGATCCAGCAGTCGCTGGGTCTCACCTCGATCTTCGTGACTCACGATCAGCATGAGGCGATGGCCGTCGCGGACCGGATTGCCGTGATGGACGGCGGGCGCGTCGTCCAGACCGGCTCAGCGGCCGACATCTATGAGCGGCCGGCGACTCGCTTCGTCGCCGAATTCATCGGACAAGCGAGTTTCATCGATGGGATGACCCTCGGTCGGATC
>CAZAVT010000211.1:5576-6352 GCA_964488395.1 uncultured Burkholderiaceae bacterium
TGCCCCTGGCCCGCTGCGATGAGGGGCTGTCCTCGGGGGGCGCCGCGACCTTGAGGATTCGGCCCGAGGCCTTGAGCCTTGGCGCCGACTCATCGACGGTGATCGTTGGGGCCGTCGAGCACCTCTCCTATCAGGGACCTTTCGTTCACCTGGACCTGCGGCTTGCCGGCGGCGAACGGCTGCTGATGGAGCACCGAACCGAGCGAGGCCCGACCCCATCCCGGGGCGAATCGGTCTCGGCCTCGGTTCGAAGCGACTCGTTGCGGCTCTTTGCCAGAGCCTGAGACGCCACCGGACTTCTGGTCAGTTCGCTGCGGCTATGCTAGGGTTGGGCAACGCAAAGATCGGTTCAAACCGACTGCGTGACACGGCGCATTCAGGGAGAGATCACCATGCTGTCCAGATCCGGGTTCAGCCGCCTCTCGGCTGGCTTTCTCACCGCCGCACTTTGGGTCAGCGTCACGGCGACAGGTGACGCCTCGGCGCAGACCCAGCGGCCTGGTCGGGCGCTGGTCATCGCACAGGGATTCGACCCGCAGACCCTCTGGCCCAATGGCACAACAGCGTCCGACAATCTGAACGCTGGCAATGCCATCGTCGAAGCGCTGCTCTTTCGCGATCCCAAGACCGGCAAGACCGAGCCAATGCTCGCTGAGTCCTGGGAGCTCGAGTCGCCCACGTCGATGCGCCTGAAGTTGCGCAGCGGCGTCCGCTTCACCAACGGCGAACCGCTCAACGCCGACGCGGTGATCCACAGCCTTCGTATCTTTGTCGAC
>CAZAVT010000212.1:0-6239 GCA_964488395.1 uncultured Burkholderiaceae bacterium
ATGACACCACCAGGATCAAGACGCCGCCGCGTTCGTTTGCTCAGGCGCTTGACCCGGCGCTCAGGGGACGGGTGGGCTTTTCCGACATCATCTTCAATTTCAACGTGCTTTTCGCCGGGCTCTCCAATGGCGGCAACACCTCGAGCTTTGACGCGGGTATGAAGCAGCTGATGAAGCTCAAGGCCAATGCGCCCAAGGTCTTCCCGTCGAACGAGGCGGTCGCGGCCGCGCTCAAGTCGGGCGAGATCTGGATGACCTGCATGTGGAAGGCCCGCGCGCTCCAGTGGCAGAAGTCCGGCCTGCCGCTGGGCTTTGCCATTCCCGATGAGGGCGCAGTCCCGGTCACCTTCGAAGCGGCGGTTCCCAAGAACGCTCGCAACAAGAAGGCGGCCTTTGATTACCTGAGCGCGATGCTGGCGCCGCACGGCCAGGTCGAATTTGCTGATGCCATGGCCTATGCGCCCACCGTTCGTGACGCGAAGATGAGTGCCGAGCTCGCGGCGCGGGTGGCGTTCACGCCCGATGAGTTGAAGCGGCTGCGCGCGCTCGACCTCAAGGAACTGCTCGCCCAGAAAGGCGAGGTACTCGATTTCTGGAACAAGGACTTCAAGACCGGGCTGTGATCGCACCCGTCCTTTGGATCAGCCCTTTTGGAACGTTTCATGACAGCAGATTCAGCATCCACCGGCCGTTATCGGATCGGGATCGACATCGGCGGGACCTTCACGGACTTTTCGGTCCATGACACCCGGTCGGGTCGCTTGTCGCACCTCAAGGTCCCCAGCGTACCCGCACGACCGGCCGAGGGCATCGTCAATGGTCTGGCGGTCCTCGCCCGCGAGCAGGGCATCGACCTCAAGGAGGTGGGCTATTTCGTGCACGGCACGACCATCGCGGTCAATGCGCTGATCGAGAGGAAGGGCGCCCGGCTCGGGATGATCGTCACTCGTGGCTTTCGCGATCTGCTGATCATCCAGCGGATGCGGGTGCCCCGGCCGCAGTACTGGTATGGCAGCCGGCCAGCGCCGCTGATTCCGCGCGAGCGTATCCACGAGGTCGATGAGCGCCTGGCGGCCGATGGTTCGGTGATCGCCGATCTCGATGAGGCCAGTCTTGAGCGCGCTGTTGCTGCGGCACGCGCCCAGGGCGTCGAGGGTCTGGTGCTGCTCTTTCTCCATGCCTATCGCAATCCGCTGCACGAGCAGCGCGCGAAGGAGCGCATCCGCGCACTGGCTCCCGATCTCTATCTCTGCTGTTCGCACGAGGTCTGGCCGCAGATGCGCGAGTACGAGCGCTCGATCGTGACGATCGTGAATGCCTATGTGATGCCGCCCGTCGATCGTTATCTGGGCGAGCTCGAGACCCGATTGCAGGCGCTGGGTGTGACTGCGACGCCCTACATCACCCGCTCCAATGGCGGGGTGATGACCGCTCGACGGGCGCGCAGTGCAACGGCCGAGACCCTGTTGTCTGGGCCCGCCTCTGGCGTCATGGGGGCGGTGAGGGTCTGCGCGCTCGCGGGGGTCCGCGACTTCATCACGCTCGATGTTGGGGGCACCAGTGCCGATGTCGCGATCGTCGAGGGCGGAACGCCCCGCACCAGTCTCTCCGAGCACATTGCCGACTTTCCGATCATGATGCCAGTCGTGGGTGTGTCCTCGATCGGCGCAGGGGGCGGTTCGATTGCCTGGGTCGACTCCGAGGGGGTGCTCAAGGTCGGCCCGCAGAGCGCTGGCGCTGACCCCGGGCCCGCCTGCTATGGCAAGGGGCAGCCACAGCCGACGGTCACCGACGCTTTCCTCGCGACCGGTCTGCTTGACCCGGGTAATTTTGCGGGGGGGCGCATCCGACTCGATGTGGCGCTTGCCGAGCAGGCGTTGGTCACCATCGCGCCAGCCCTCGGCACAGACGGCCATGGCGCCGCACAGGCGATCCTCGCGATGACCGTGGCTGGTATGCACGCCGAGCTCTCCAATCTTGCCGCGCGCCGGGGCATCGATCCGCGCGAGTTCGCGCTGGTGTCCTTCGGCGGCGCAGGCGGTCTCCTCGCCTGTCGGCTGGCTGAGGAAAGCGGCATCGACACGGTGCTCGTGCCGCAGTCGCCTGGGACACTCTGCGCCTTGGGTTCGTTATCGGCCGACGTGGCGGCTGACTTCGTGCGCAGCGTTGTGCTCCATCTGTCCGATCGGCTCGAGCCGCTGGCCGAGGCGCTTCAGCGGCTTCTCGAGCAGGCGCGAGGCTGGCTCGCGGCTGAGGTGCCCGGGGCCGCAGCTGAGCGGGGGCCCGATCGGCTGTCGATCTCGGCCGACATGCGTTATGTCGGGCAGTCCTTCGAGATTGAAGTGCCGTTGGAGGCGGACTGGATTCGGCGTCTCGATCGGGCGGCCATCGAAGAGGCCTTTCATCAGACCCATGAGCGGATCTACGCCCATGCCCAGCCGGGCGCGCCCGTCGAGGTGGTCGACCTGCGCCTGCGGGTCTCGGGCGATGCGCCTCAACCGCCCTTGCCAGCACCCGCTGCCGCGCCCCAGGGCGAGCAGCCAGCGATCGCCCGTTATCGAGCGGTCGTGGGTGCGGGCGGCACGAGCCAGCCGGTGCCGGTCTACCAGCGTCAGAATCTGCTGGGGGGCCATCGCTTTGATGGCCCTGCCATCGTCGATCAGCCGGACACGACCGTTCATGTGCCCGAGGGCTGGACGGCACGAGTGGACCCGAGTGGGAGTTTGCTGCTCAACCGGGTCGTCGGGTCCACGGGGGTGAGCGGGGGAGTCACGAAATGAGCATCGACCGTCTGACGCTGGGCATTCTGGGCCACTACTTCCGTGCGGCCGCCGAGGCGATGGGCCATGTGCTGCAGCGCACGGCCCACACCACCTTCATCAAGGAGTCCAACGACTTCGGCACCGCGCTGGTGACGCCGCAGGGCGAGCAATTCGCCTACGCGGTCTCGATCGGCACTCAGGGCTTCGTGGGGCTTGAGTATGGGCACCTGATCCGCGAACTGGGCCCCTGGGAAGAGGGCGATATCGCGATCGCCAACTGCCCCTATCTGACCCAGGGCGTCGCCTCGCATCTGCCTGACTACCAGATGATCAAGCCGGTGTTCGCCGAAGGCCGCATCGTGGCTTTCGTGTGGGGATTCCTGCACGCTTCGGACATGGGCGGGATCGTCGCGGCCAGCATCCTGCCTGGCGCGTACGAGCTCTACCAGGAGGGCTTGCGGATCCCGCCGGTGAAGCTCTTTCGGCGCGGTGAGTTGCAGGAGGACGTCAAGAAATTCCTGCTCGTCAACGTGCGGATCCCGGAGAAGAACTGGGGCGATCTCAATGCGCTCCATGCGGCACTGGGCACCGGCGAGGAACGGATCCGGCGGGCGATCGACAAATGGGGTCTGGCGACCTTCGAGGCCTGTCAGGCCGAACTGATCGGCTATGCCGAGGCGCGTGCCCGCGACCTGATCCGAAGGATCCCCGAGCGCAGCTTCCATTTTGTCGACTATCTCGAGGACGATGTCGTCTCCGACATGCCGATCCGGTTCTCGGTTCGCATGACCCGCGAGGGCGATGGCCTGCACCTCGACTTCACCGGAACCGATCCGCAGGTGAGTGCCGCGTTCAACCTCGCGAGCAACGGCCGCCACCCGTACTTGTGCCTCGCGATGTTCGGCTATTTCCGTTCGATCGATCCGGGTATCCCGGTCAACGCCGGGCTGATGCGCCCGATCCGCTTCACCGCGCCCGAGGGGTCGGTGGTCAATGCCACCTTTCCGGCCTCTTGCGGGGTGCGTTTTGCGCTCGCGCAGACGGTCTATGGTGTGGTCCAGAGCCTACTCGCACAGGCGCTGCCTGGTGAAGTCCCGGCCATCGGTGCGGGCCAGGCGGCGATCCTCGCCATCTCACTGATGGACCCCGCCAAGGGGCGTCGACAGGTGACGGTGGTGCAGCCCATGATCGGCGGCTCGGGAGGCCGCCTGCAGGGCGATGGCATCGACGGTTGCGATTTTTCGCAGGGTGCGCTTGCCAACACGCCGGTCGAGTCGATCGAGAACGAGGTACCGATCCTGGTGCGCGAGTACAGCGTGGTGCCGGATTCAGCGGGGCCCGGACGGTTCCGCGGCGGGCTGGCTTTCCGGCTCGACTTCCAAGTGTTCCATCCGGACACAATCGTCACCGCGCGCGGTATGGAGCGCTTTCGATTTCAGCCATGGGGCTTTGCGGGTGGCCGGCATGGCACGAGTGGCGACTGTCGGCTCGATCCCGGCAGGGCTGGCGAACGCAATCTTGGCAAGCTCAATTCGCTCAAGCTCGAAGCGGGTAATGTGCTGTCAGTGCGTACGCCCGGCGGCGGGGGTTACGGCGACCCCTGGAGTCGGGCGCTGGGGGCCGTTCTCGAGGATGTCCGAAACGGCGTGGTCAGTGTCGAACGCGCTCGCATCGACTATGGGGTGGTGGTGCTCGCCGCCGAGGCGGCAGCGGCTGGTGGGCCCGCTGGGATCGCCGACAGCCCTTACCGAATCGACGAGTCTGCCACTGCAGCGCTGCGCGCGTCACGCCCGCCGCGCGACTCGCGCCCCGACCCGGGGCCGGGACGTACTGAACACGAGCGGGTGTTCAGCTTCGAGGTCGCCGAGGCAATGGCCGAATTGCTCTACAGCCTGCCCTCGGGCTTGCGGTACTACGCCAAGACGAGGCTCTACGAGCGCATCCGGGCGCTGGCGGCCGACGGCGTGGTGGTCACCGCCGAGACAGTCGCCGGCCTGCGCCCGCAACTCCTGCAGGCGATGGGCATGGGCTCGGGGCGGGGGATCGCGAGCCAGGCCGCAGCCGGTCGCTGAGGCCGGCCCCTGCGCCGGATCCTCAGGGGGTGAGCTTCACAGTCTTGGCGAGCTCGGCCCACTTCGCGGTCTCGGCCTTCAGGAAGGCGCCGAGTTCGGCGGGCGAGTTGGCGACGACTTCGGCGCCGGAGGCCTCGAGTTTGGCCTTCAGCTCGGCCGACTGGAGCGCCTTGCGAGCCTCGGCGGCGAGGCGCTGGATGATCGGCTCGGGAACCCCTCCGGAGCTGAGCAGTGCCACCCAGGTGGTCGCATTGAAGCCGCTCACACCCGACTCGGCCATCGTGGGTAGTTCGGGTGCCGTGGGTGTACGAGAGGCGCCCGTTACCGCCATGCCCCGGAGCTTGCCGGACCGGATGTGGGGCATCAGCACCTGTTCGACATCGAAGATCATCGATACCCGGCCCGAGATCACATCGGGCATCGCCTGGGCCGTGCCCTTGTAGGTGACGTGCACCATGCGGATGCCGGCAGCGCTCATCAGGAGCTCCGAGACCAGATGAGCACCGGTACCGATGCCCGATGAGGCAAAGGACAGGGAGTCGGGCTGGGCCCGCGCAAGCCGAAGCAGCTCCTGGACATTGGCTGCATTGACCGAGGGCGCAACCGCCAGCACGTAGGGGGTCACGCTTACCAGCGTGACAGGACTGAACTCACGATCGGTGTCGTAGGGCAGCTTGGGCGTGACCACTGGGTTGATCGCATGCGAGGGCGTGACCACCAGCAGCGAATAACCGTCGCCGGGCGACTTGGCGACCGACTCTGAGCCCACGATGCCATTGGCCCCAGGACGATTCTCGACAACGACCGGCTGACCCATCTGCTCAGCCATCTTGGCCGCCAGCAAGCGCGCGACCACATCGGTATTGCCGCCTGGCGCAAAGGGCACGACCAGGCGCAGGGGTTTGGAGGGGAAGCTCTGCGCGCTGGTGGCCGAGGGGCCCAGCAGCGCAGCGGCGAGCGCGGGCGCTCCGAGGAGGCCGATGGCAAGCCGGCGGCGGCGCGAGTTGCATGCGGTGGGTCGTGAGCTCGATACGGGGGCGGAATTCATGGTCGGTGGTCTCCTGGCTGAAGGCGGTCGCTGCTGAGCTTGGTGTGCGGGGATTCAAGGATGGGGCAAAGAGCAGCAGATCCCGGTGACTGCCAAGCGCTCGAACGGGTGATGTCCTGCATGATCGGGGCTTTACGACGGGCTGGCAAGACTGACGGGGCCGGAGCCTGGCCGTGATTAAATGCGGGCACTTGGCGCCCTTTCATCCCCCGGACCCCAACATGACTCAGCAGCCCTCGATCGAAACCGATGTTCTCGTCATTGGCGCCGGTGGCGCCGGTCTCTATGCGGCGCTCGCCGCTGCGCGGGAGGGTGCGCGGGTGCTGCTCGCCGACCGCGGTCTGATTGGCCGTGCCG
>CAZAVT010000213.1:0-1447 GCA_964488395.1 uncultured Burkholderiaceae bacterium
GATAGCAGCGTCATGCCGCTGACCGTGGCCGCGGCTAGGAGCAGGTTCATCCTTGGTAATTCCCAGGCTGGCTTGCGTTGGTATGTCGAAACATCATAGAATTTTAGGCTTTCCCCAAAAAAACGTCGGATTGACCCACCCATGGCCAACATAGCATCGGCTCGCAAACGCGCCCGTCAGGCGGTCGTTCGCAACGCCCAGAATTCCAGCCAGCGCTCGGCGCTTCGTACCGCGATCAAGTCGGTTCGCAAGGCCATCGCCAAAGGCGACAAGGCAGCGGCCGTCCAGATCATGCAGTCGTCCCAGTCGGTGATCGACCGCATCGCGGACAAGAAGATCATTCACAAGAACGCAGCGTCGCGCTACAAGAGCCGCCTTGCGTCCGCCCTCAAGTCGATGGCTTGACGACGGTTTGAGCGGCGTCGCGCCGCCCAAACAGCGCGGTACCAACCCTCACGATCGTGGCACCCGCCGCGATCGCTGCCTCAAGATCGTCCGACATGCCCATCGACAGGGCGTCAAATTGCGCCGCACGATCGGGGCAGTCAATCTCTAGCCTGGCGCGGATCAGGTGCGCCAAATCCTTCAGCGCTTCGAACGGTCGTTGAGCCTCCAGCGAGGTCAAACCCGGTTCGGGGATGGTCATCAAGCCCCGCAATCTCAGTCGCGGAAGAGCCGCAAGCCGCAGGGCGAGGTCGATGGCCTCGTCCGGGGCACACCCACTTTTGCTGCTCTCGCCTGACAAATTGACCTGCAGGCAGATGTTGAGCGGTGCCAGACCCACCGGCCGCTGCTCGTCGAGCCGCCGGCCGATCTTTTCGCGATCAACGGAATGCACCCAGTCGAATTGCTCAGCGATCGGTCGGGTCTTGTTCGATTGCACCGGGCCGATGAAGTGCCATTCGAGGGCAAAGCCCGTCGTGCGGCAGGCTTCGATCTTCTCGAGCGCCTCCTGGAGGTAGTTTTCGGCGAAGGCTTGCTGGCCGAGCGCGGCGAGCTCAAGCACCCGATCCGCGCCAAAGGTCTTGCTGACGGCCAGAAGGCGAACCGACCCTGGCGCGCGGCCTGCCGCTTTACAGGCCTCAGTGATCCGGTCGCTCACCTGACCCAGCCGCAGGCGTGCTGCCTCGGTCCCACTGCGGTGCTTGTCGGCCTCGGTCATGGGCCAGGTCGGGCGTGAATGTCAAATCGCAACAGTCTGCATTCGAGTGCGCCATTGAACAGTGGCGTACGCCGCGCAGGTTGCATCCGCAATTGCCGCGGCAGTTGCGGATCCGTGCTGAGCAAATGCAGCTGCCAGCCTGGGAAATGTCGCTTGATCTGAACACCGCAGCGACCGATCAGTTCGGCATGCCCAGGCATGTCGCCGATGCTCGCGTCCGTTTCCGGTGTGATCGGGTCACGCGCGCCGAGCGCGGCAACGCGCTCGTCATAGGGAGGATTGGCG
>CAZAVT010000213.1:1457-1782 GCA_964488395.1 uncultured Burkholderiaceae bacterium
GGGGCTCCAGAATGGCGCGCCGCCGGCGGGTCAAAGCTCGGCGAGCTCAGATCGGCGACTTCGAGTCTGACCAGGTCAGTCGGGACGCCGGCCCGCTCGAGATTGCGCCGGCTGCGCTCGACCGCATCCGGGTCGATATCGCTGCCAGCGATATCCAGTTGTACGCTGCCAGCACGCCAAGCGGCGATCCGCTCGGCAGCGTGCTGTGCCGCGCGGCGGCGCAATTCGGCCCACGCGAGCGAATCGAAGACCTTGAGACGCTCAAATCCGAAGGAGCGGGCGACACCTGGCGCGATTCCGAGCGCTTGCTGTGCCGCTTCGATCA
>CAZAVT010000213.1:1792-5965 GCA_964488395.1 uncultured Burkholderiaceae bacterium
AGTGCTGATACTTTGCAGCCGCCGCCATCGTTCCCGAACCGCAAAACGGATCGAAAAAGCGCTGTTCGGGTTGCCAGCCCGACAGCGCGACCAGACCAGCAGCGAGGTTTTCCTTCAAAGGGGCCGCGCCTTTGTCGTCGCGTCCGGCCCGCCAGCCGCGCTTGAAGAGGGACTCTCCCGACAGGTCCAGGTAGATCGTGGCCCGCCTGGCATCGAGGAACGCCTGAACGCGGACATCGGGTGACCGGGTATCGATCGACGGTCGGCGCCCCTGCAGGTCCCGAAACCGATCAACGATCGCGTCCTTGATCCGCAGGGTGACGAAATTGAGACTCGCGAGCGGCGAGCGCTGAGCCGATACATCGACCCTCAAGGTCGCGTCGGCGCCAAACCACGACTCCCAGGGACAACTCCCGGCGAGGCGGTAGACATCGTCCTCGTTTCGATAGCCGCCCTGGGTCATCCGCAGCAGCACCCGGCTCGCGATCCGAGAATGCAGGTTAACCGACCAGGCTTGCCGCAGACCGGCCCGGAACTGTATCCCGCCTGCGTTAGACCGCCACTCGGTGACCCCCATCGCGGCCAGTTCGTCGGCGAGCGCCGACTCCAGTCCGCGCGGGCAACTCGCGAACAGGTCCCTCGGGACCTCGAGGGGGTTGAGAGCTCGTGCCATCAAAATGGCTTCACGACGACCAGGATCACCGCGACGACGAGCCCAAGCACTGGTGCCTCGTTGAACCAGCGAAACCAGCGGTGCGAGTGCTGGTCGGTGTTCTGCTCGAGGCGACGAAGCAGGCGTCCGCAAACATGGTGGTAGACGAGCAGCAACAGCACGATCAGCAGCTTCGCGTGCATCCAGCCACTGCCCGCGCCCAGGCCCACACCGTATCCCAGCCAAAGCCACAGGCCGAACAGCAGCGCCAACCCCATGAGCGGCTGCATGAAACGCCAGAGCTTGCGTGCCATCAGCAATAAGCGATCGCGTTCCGCGCCAGGTTCGGAAACCATCGCCAGGTTGACAAAGAGACGGGGGAGATAGAACAGACCCGCGAACCAACTGGTCACAAACACGATGTGGAGGGCCTTGACCCAGAGGTAGCCGCTTCCCATGGTCAGTTCCTGATCTGGCCGCTGCCGAAGACCACGTACTTGAGGGAGGTCAAACCCTCGAGCCCCACCGGCCCACGGGCGTGGAGCTTGTTCGTGGAAATACCGATTTCCGCGCCCAGGCCGAACTCGAACCCATCGGCGAATCGGGTGGATGCATTGATCATGACCGACGAGGAATCGACTTCGCGGATAAAGCGCATGGCCCGGCTGTGGTTCTCCGTGACGATTGTGTCGGTGTGTCGGGAGCCGTAGGTCTCGATATGTTCGATCGCCTGGTCCAGACCGCTCACGATCCGGATCGACAGGATGGGCGCGAGATACTCAGTGCGCCAGTCCTCCTCGGTCGCGGGAGAGCAGGCGAGACGAGCTGCCTGCAGGATCCGGACCGTCGCTTCGTCGCCTCGCAGTTCGACCCCCTTGTCGGCGTAAATGCGGCAAAGCGGTGGCAGCAGCCGATCGGCAATGGCGCTGGCAACGAGCAGAGTCTCCATCGTATTGCAGGGCGAATAGCGCTGGGTCTTGGCGTTATCAGCGATCCGGATGGCGGCGTCGAGGTCGGCCTCATCGTCGACATACACATGACAGATGCCATCGAGATGCAGGATGACCGGAACCCGGGCCTCGCGGGCGACTCGTTCGGTGAGCGACTTGCCACCGCGCGGCACGATCACGTCGATCCATTCGGTGGCCGCAAGCATCGCGCCGACCACAGCTCGGTCCGTCGTGTCCACCACCTGTACGGCGTCGGCCGGCAAACCCGCCGCAGCCAAGCCGGCGCGAATCAGCCCGGCGAGGGCACGGTTGCTGTGAATCGCTTCGGAGCCGCCACGCAGCACGCTGGCGTTGCCCGACTTGATGCAAAGGCCAGCGGCATCGATCGTTACATTGGGGCGCGACTCGTAAATGATGCCGATCACGCCCAGCGGCACCCGCATCCGGCCGACCTGGATGCCCGATGGCTGATACGTGAGGCCTGTGATCTCGCCGACCGGGTCGGGCAGCGACATGATCTGCTCGAGACCCGTCGCCATTGATTCGATCGCTTTCGCGCTGAGGGCGAGGCGGTCGACGAAGGCGGGGTCCTGACCAGCTGCCCGTGCAGCTTGCAGGTCGAGCTCATTGGCGCGGTTCAGCGCCGGCGCCTCGCGTCGGATCGCCGCGGCGATGTGCCCGAGCGCTTGGTTGCGGGCTGCGCCTGAGGAGCGCGCGATCAGCCGACTGGCCTGGCGGGCTCGGCGGCCAAGCTCGTTGAAGATGGACACGGCGTCTGTTGATGAGGAGGACAAGTCAGGAGTCCGTTACGAATTCGAGGCCAGAGAGCGAGAGGCTCAGGCGCTCCAGTGCTGCCCAGGGGTCACCCGTGAGTGCGCCTTTGCTCATTTTATCGATCCGGGCCAGAGCCTGCAGGCCAAGTCGCAATCGACCGGCCGAAAGGCGCGACAGCGCTGCCGTGAACAGCCGTTCGCGCGGGCCGAAGACCCGGGATTGGCGCAGCACCTGGGAGAACGGGCGTCCCTCGTCCTTGGCTGCATGCAGCCGCAACAGGGTTCGCAAGGCCTCGGCCAGCGCCCACACCGAGAGCTGCGTCGGCTCTCCCTCGGCCCGCAATCCTGCGAGGCAGCGCTGACAGCGCGCCGATTCGCCAGCGAGCACGATGTCGACGAGCATGAAGGCATCGAAGCGCGCCGCCCTCATGACCACCCCGCGCGCCACGTCGGCGGGCAATTCCCCCTTGCCGTAGAGCAGTCCCAGCTTCAAGATCTCCTGATGCGCTGCCAGCAGGTTGCCCTCGACCCGCTCGGCAAGCCATTCCAGCGTTCGCGGATCGGCTTTTTGCCCCTGTGCGGCCAGTCGAGCGCCAATCCAGCGGGGCAACTCTCGGCGGTCGACCGGATACACCGCGACCACCATACCCACTCGATCGATGTCACGGAACCAGGCGCTCTCGGTGGTCTGCCGGTCCAGACGGGGGCTCGACACCAGGAGCCGGACCGATTCATCCAGAGTTGGCAGCAACTCGGCGATCAGGGCCGCCGGCTCTTTGGCGGGTTTGCCCGCAAATCGACATTCGATCAGCTTGCGATCGCCAAAGAGCGACATCGAGCCCGCCTCTGCAGCCAGGGTTTCTGCCCGAAAGCTTCGGTCAACCTCGAAGACAATGCGTTCCGCATGGCCAGCGGCGCGCGCCGCCGCCCGCACCTGATCGGCTGCCTCGATCGACAGGAGCGGCTCATCGCCGTGGATCCACACGATGGGAGGCAAGGACCTGGCGAGCGCGTCGCGCAGAGCTTCAGGGCGGATCTGGGGCATCGGTGAGTGCCCTGCGGTCAGCGGCGCTTGAGCGCCATCAACCGGCGAAGCATCATCTGCACCGCATCGGATTGCATGTCGCGGAAAAGCATCTCTTCTTCCTGCTGGCGTGTGACCATTTCGATATCGCTCGAGGTGATCTCGCGACGCAGCAGCAGCTCGGTCGGCTCGAGCCACTCCCGTCCCTGCTCGTCCAGGACCCGAAAGCGAAGACGCACGCGCAGCTGGTATTCGCGCGGACGGCCGGTGCTGGTGAAGCCGACCACCTCACGTTCCCGAGCCTCGCGCAGCACCAGGAGCTGGGCGTCGGCCTGATCGGGCTGCTCGACGATCGTGACGCCACCAGAGGTCCGCAGCAGCGCGCGCAATTCTGATCCGATCGCCGAGTTGCGTCCGAAGCTGGTGTAGAGCCGCTTGAACGGCAGCTCGGTCGTGGTTCGAAGCTTGAATCCGCACCCGGCAAGAAGCGGGCCCAACATCCCAGGCAGCAGGATCAGCGCGCCCGCCCTCGCGACCCAGATGCGGCGGCGCGTCTCGTGCACGTCAGATCACGATGTTGACCAGGCGGCCGGGGACGACGACCACCTTGCGGGCCGCCTGACCCTGCGCGTGGCGCAAGAAGGCCTCGCTGGCGATCGCTGCGGCCTCGATAGCCGCGCGATCAGCCTGCGCGGGGACACGGACTGAGCCGCGAACCTTCCCGTTGATCTGCAGCACGAGCTCGATCGAGTCCTGGCGAAGAGCGGCTTCGTC
>CAZAVT010000213.1:5975-6239 GCA_964488395.1 uncultured Burkholderiaceae bacterium
ATCAAGCAGTTCGCCCTGGCGCGCCGCAAAACCCAATTCGACCCAGAGCGTGTGGGTGATGTGGGGCACCACCGGGTAGAGCATGCGGATCAAGATCGACAAGGCTTCTGCGACGACGGAGATGCCTTTTTCGGTGCCCGCGAATTTCGCTGACTCGATCGCGTTCAGCATCTTCATGGCCGCTGAGACCACGGTGTTGTACTGCATGCGCTGGTAGTCGTACTGTGCCTGCTTGAGAATGCTGTGAATCTCGCGGCGAAGCGA
>CAZAVT010000214.1:0-6221 GCA_964488395.1 uncultured Burkholderiaceae bacterium
GGAGTGCGGCGCGGGTTGCCACCCACACCTCACGCAGATGCTCGGCACGCCCGGGATAGACAGCCTCTTCCGGTGGTCGACCGCGCACTGCTGCGAGGGGTCCCTCAAGGGCGCGGATCACATCGGCGACGGTGATCTCACTCGCCGGTTGCGCAAGACGGTAGCCGCCTGCGGAACCACGATGGCTGGTGATGATCCCGGCCTGTCGGAGTGAGCGCAGGATGCTCTCAAGAAATTTCGCGGACATCGTCAATTGCTTCGCGAGGGTGTCGCAGGTGGTGAGCTTGTGCGGATCGCTGGTGGCCTCGTGGGCCAGCTCAAGCAGGGCGCGCATCCCGTAGTCGACACGCGCCGACACCTCCATTGTGCGATTTAGGCCCGCCGAGAGTCGGCGGATGCCCCCCGGATCGGTGCTCATGTGACCGTGCAGTCCACCACGATGCCGTCGGCGGAAGTGAAGACCACGGTGCCGGCCGCCGCGCCTGCATCCTCTCCGGACTCGTTGACGACGTAGGTGTATCCCGAGGCCTCGGCCAGCGCGGACGCTGCATCTACCGGGAGACCTTGGGCGACGATCTGATCACATAGCGCTGTCTGCTCGGCGACGAGGTCCACGGCCTCCCCGGTAACGACGGCTTCCTTCGGGGCCGGGGACGACCCTTCCGCTCCGCCGGCGTTCGAGCAAGCCGTCAGGGCCAGCGCGGCGATGAAGGTCGCGACTAGTGGGGTAAGGGTTCGCATATTCGGCATTTGCCTACATTATCACCTAGTAAAGTAGGAAATGCGACGCGCAAGCGCGGGGTAATTTGCATAAAGCCGATAGGATTGATAGGAAATACCCCGCGAAGGGTGTCGGATCACGCCGGTGCCCGCGATCGAAAGGACGATGAACATGAAACGGATCACCTGGGTGCGCGGCACCCTGGCGGCGATCCTGGGCTCGGTCATCGCGGTGACCGGTGTCATCGCACCCGCGGGTGCGGCCGTTCCGAGCAGGGTCTCGGCCTCGGACGGGCTGCCCAAGCTGGCCACCTGCCCCACCATCCGCCTGGGCTTCTTCCCGAACATCACGCACGCACCAGCGCTGGTCGCGCAGCAGTTGGCGCTCAACGAGACTTTCCTCGGTAAGGACGGCACGAAGGTCGAATACACGACGTTCAACGCGGGTCCCTCGGTGATCGAAGCGATGAAGGGTGGTGCGCTCGACGTCTCCTATATCGGCCCCAACCCGGCGATCGCGGGCTACACCTCGACAGGCGGCACGCTGCTGCGCATTGTCTCCGGTGTGACCTCCGGGGGCGCCGCCCTCGTGGTCAAACCAAGCATTAACTCCATCGAGGACCTGCGCGGCAAAAAGATCGCAACACCCCAGCTGGGGAATACCCAGGACGTCGCCATCCGTGCCTTCCTCAAGGAGAAGGGCTTCAAAACCTCGACCACGGGTGCCGGTGACGTCATCATCACGCCGACGGAAAACGCCACGTCGCTGTCGCTCTTCCGGCGCGGTGAGATCGATGGCGCATGGACCGTTGAGCCCTGGACCACGCGCCTTGTACTCGAGGGCGGTGGCAAGGTGCTCTTGGACGAAAAAGAGTTGTGGCCGGGTGGTCAGTATGTGACCACGCACATCATCGCCACGCAAGAGTTCCTCAATAGGTGCCCGGGCACGGTGCGTTCGATCATCCAGGCGAACAACAGCGCCATCAAGTACATCGCGAAGAACATCCCCGGCTCGCGAGATCTTGTTCAAAAGGGCATCACGCAGTGGACCGGGCGTCCCCTGCCGGATGCGGTCATTCAGAGGGCGTGGGGCAACCTGCGATTTACCTGGGACCCGCTGCCTAAAACGCTGCGCAAGAGCGCTGATGACGCAGTGGACGCGGGTCTGTTGTCACTCGGCCAGAACAAGTTGGCTGGGATCTACGACCTACGCCTGCTGAATCAGACGCTCAAGGCGGCGAAGGCAAGGACTGTGACCGCAGACGGTCTCGGTCGCGAGTAGCTCACTCGGTGGGTGCCGGAAGGTCCGGCACCCACCGAACTATGGGAGGACATGTGGAAGCGGTACGTGAGGCGCAGGCAGCCGGGAATATGTCGGAAGCCGTCACGCTCAGGAAAGTGTGCAAGCAGTTCTCAGCAAATGGCCCGATCATCCTCGAAGATATCGACCTCACGGTTCGCCGCGGGGAATTCGTCTCGCTCGTCGGGGCGTCGGGCTGCGGTAAGTCGACCCTGTTGAACATCATCAGTGGGCTCGACAAGCAGACTTCGGGATCCGTCGAAACTGACGGTCGGCCCACTCTCATGTTCCAAGAAGCGGCTCTCATGCCGTGGCTGACGGCGGGCAAGAACGTCGAGCTTGCCCTAACCTTCGCGGGCGTCCCGCGTGCTCAACGCAGGCCGCGAGCCGAGGAACTTCTGGCGCTTGTGCACTTGGAACGCAGTTACGACCAGCGGCCCCATCAACTCTCCGGTGGCATGAAGCAGCGTGTGGCGATAGCACGGGCGTTGGCGCAGGAGCGCTCAGTCTTGCTCATGGACGAGCCCTTCGCGGCCCTTGACGCCATCACTCGCGACCTGCTGCACGAGGAGTTGTCCCGCATCTGGAGAGAGACTGGGATTGCGATCCTCTTCGTCACCCACAACGTCCGTGAGGCGGTTCGGCTCAGCGAGCGGGTCCTGCTCATGTCTTCGCGCCCGGGCCGCATCATCCGCGAGTGGAATATCGGACAGCACGAGCCTTGGCGGCTGGACTCCCCGGACGTCGCAAATATCGCTAGCGAGATTACCGATCAGCTTCGGAAGGAGATCGTCCGCCATGCCACCTGAGAGCAGTGTCGACACGACTACCGCGTCGGAACTCAGCCGCCTTGAGGCGGGACTGGACAACCTCGAGACTAAACCTCGTCAGCAGGCGAACATCAAGGGGACCGCAGCTCGTCTCGCCTCACCTCTCCTTGCGATCGCTGTGATCATCGTCATCTGGCAGATCGTCGCGTGGCTTCAACTCCAACCAACCTACGTGCTCCCCGCACCACTTCAGGTATTCGATGCGCTGCGCATCCAGCAGGAGCAAGACCTGCTGTGGCAGTCGGCCTTCAACAGCATCCGACGCGCGGTGCAAGGCTTCCTCATCGCGATTGTGATCGCCACACCGATCGGACTCGCTCTCGGCTTCTATCCGAAGTTGCGCGCCGTTTTCGGCCCGATCCTCACAGGCCTTCAGCAGTTGCCATCTGTCGCCTGGGTTCCTGCCGCGATCATCTGGTTCGGCCTCTCCGACGCCACGATCTACACCGTCGTGCTCTTGGGTGCGGTCCCTTCCATCGCTAACGGGCTCCTTGCGGGAATGGATCAGATCCCGCCGATCTACCTCCGTGCTGGTCAGGTGATGGGTGCGAAGGGTCTGGGCAAGACCGTGCGCATCGTGCTGCCCGCTGCCTGGCCCGGCTACCTCGCAGGCCTTGAGCAGGGCTGGGCATTCGCCTGGCGCTCACTCATGGCCGCAGAGTTGATCGCCGTGTCACCGGCGCTCGGGCCAGGCTTGGGCCAGATGCTTGATGTGGGTCGCAGCCTTGGTGACATGGCACTGATCCTCGGTGCGATCGCGATGATTATGGCCGTGGGCATCTTGATAGAGCGCTTGGTGTTCTATCCACTCAGGACACGCACCCTGAGAAACAGGGGTTTGCTGCTGTAGGAATTGTTGACATGCTCACTCACCACCGTGGGCGAGAGCCCTCGCCCACGGTGGTGGGAACTAGTGATCTTTGAGGCATCGGATAACTCCGTCAAAACTGATCGATTCGTAGGCCCATGAGCGCCTTCGAGTCACAGCGCGAGGTCAGAGCCCGTGGTAGCAAGGCGAAGGTCCAGGTGGACGAGCCCGCACCACGGGTCTTGACCGAGGAGTTCGCGGCTCTGTCAGGCGAAGTGACCCCAATTTCGGCATAGCTAATCCGTGTTTCGAAACCGCTGTAGCGCTCCGATCGGGTGAGGCGCCCTTATTGCGCGAGCCAACTCGAATTCGTATGCGCGCGGCTCGGCACATTCCGATTCTGAGGCTGAGACGGACTGACGGAGCCTCATGTTCTCACGATGGTGTGTCCGTGAGGCGAGCCTGTGAGGGCGCGCCCGGAGGGACTCGAACCCCCCAACCGACTGGGTCGTTCAACAAATATCACTGAGCTTCAGGGCGCAACCAGAATCCCTGAGGGAACGGGGGAGTCGTTGCCTGAGGAATCAGCATCTTTCGGGGTGTTTCAGGAACGGTAGGTGTCAACATAGGTGTCAGTCGTGCCTACACCGGAGCGCGCATTGGCCCGACTTCGATAGGCCTTGGTGTTGACGCGATTGCCGCACCGCTGAGCAGTGCACCAGCGACGCGATGCGCTCCGGCTTTCATCTAGGAACGGCAGTCCGCAATACGGCCCTTCGCAGAATCGCAGCCGCGAGGAGATTCCGTCGATGGCCAATTCCGCGAGGAACTGTGTGCGTGACGTTGCTCGCGGACAGTGCGCACCGTCGCGGCCAAGCTTGTAGACGAACCTTTGACCCAGAGCGTGGCGATTGATGACAGAGCGGTCGGACGGCGCACTCGTTGCGCCGGTGATCCCCGCCTTCACGACCGCGTAGATCGCCTCCCGCAGTGTCTTGATCTCCATCAGGAGATCGCCGGTGCAGATCTGGGGGCTGAATGTCACGTCGGGGTAGGTCTCCCGTAGCCACGACTCGAGGTCATGGCGATCGGTAAGGACGTCGGTCGGCCACACGTTGCGGTATCGAACCGTCCAGGCGAGGTCCAGGCTGGGTCTGCCGCTGCGGAGGAATCGATTCACCAGCCCACCCCCTCAGGTTCGGCGGGGGCACAAGACGCCGCTGGGCGCGGGGCGCTCAGGGGCAATGACTTGGCTGACATAGGCTAAGACTATGTCGTTACTCCCGACCCGGTCGGGCTACCCACTGCGAGGAAAACGAGGTTCCATGACGCTGTTAGCCACGATCGCGCTCCTCGCGACGGCCCTGGTGCACCTGCTCCCGACCTTCGGCTTGCTGGGGGCGTCCCAGTTGAGGTCCCTGTACGGAATAACCGCTGACGACCCCACGATTCGGTTGCTGTTGCAGCACCGCGCTGTGCTGTTCGGCATCGTCGCGGGTATCTGTATTGCAGGCGCACTCTGGTCGCCGCTGCGGCTGACGGCACTAGTAGTGGCCGCGGTGAGCACATGGAGTTTCGTTGCACTCTGGTGGGTCGTCGGTGCCAGGTCCGCGCCGATCGACCGCGTCGCATACATCGACATCGCACTTGGCACTCTTCTGGTGGCTGCGTTTGTCGGCTTGCTGGCAACTCGCGAGTAGGGGAATGTCGATGCTCTACGCAACACCGGAAAATGGTTCGCAAGGATCAGGCCACCGAAAGGGTGAGACCGTTTCACCTATGGGCACGACCGCGTGGCTGGATGAGACCGGCGGTCGCCTGACGTTGGCACAATCGATTACGTTGTCCGGCCAAGCGATGATCCAGCTGACCCGCAGCAAACTACGTCCTTCACGTCAAGCCGCTCTTGCTGCTTCTGAGCAGGAAGAGCGGCTGCACGCAGCCTGCCAGGTGCTCGCCCGGGCGCAGGAGTCCGGCGATTTCGCGCCCGTGCAGGCGAGTCTAGGGTCCGCTCTGTACAGCCATTCGTGCCGCAGTTACGTCCTCGGCGCGCTTTTGATCGACGCCACGGCGTATGCATCCCTCGATCAGGAAGTTGCCGTCGCCGCCGCTCTTACTCACGATGCGGGGCTCGTGCTGCCCAACAACGACGATCGATGCTTCACTGCCGCCAGCGCGGCGATCACTCGCAAGTCGATGGAGCAGCGCTTGGTTGTCAGCCACCGGGTGTCGGCTGCGCAGGACGCGGTAGTCGCCCATTTCCAGCCCAAACCTCCATCGGGTGCACGATCAGAAACACGACTCCTGGCCCTGGGTGCGAGCGCCGACATCATGGGTTTTGGGCTGAACGTCATCGCCCCAAGCATCAAGGACGACCTTTGGGCGAAGTGGCCTGATCTGGACATCTCTGAACGGTTCACGGCCCTCCTTCGTAGGGAGCGAGGAAGGGCGCCGCGTAGCCGAGCAGCCGTGCTGTCGCGTACCGGAATGACTCTGGTGATGCGACCGTGAACCTGCGGCAGCTCACCGCATCGCTTCGAGACAGCTCTCAACGTGTTCGAGC
>CAZAVT010000215.1:0-4382 GCA_964488395.1 uncultured Burkholderiaceae bacterium
GCTCACCGAAGCCCGGGCAGGATTTCTTCCCGCTCACGGTCGACTACATCGAGAAGTTTTATGCCGCGGGTCGCATCCCTGGCGGGTTTTTCAAGCGGGAGGGCCGGCCCACCGAGCGTGAGACCCTGATCGCCCGTCTGACCGACCGTCCTCTGCGGCCCTTGTTCCCGGACGGCTTCTATAACGAGGTGCAGGTTGCCCTTCAGGTGCTCTCGCAGAACCCCGAAGTGGACAGCGACATTCCCGCGATGATCGGCGCCTCGGCGGCGCTCGCCATCTCGGGGATCCCGTTTAACGGACCGATCGGCGCTGCGCGAGTGGGCTGGATCGACGGCCAGTACCGGCTCAACCCTGCGGTGTCCGATATGGCGCGCTCTGAGCTCGATCTGGTGGTGGCTGGCACCGATGCCGCTGTGTTGATGGTCGAGTCCGAAGCGCATCAGTTGAGCGAGGAGGTGATGCTCGGAGCGGTGGTCTACGGCCACCAGCAAATGCAGGCCGTGATTGATGCGATCAACGAGTTGGTCGAACTCGCCGGAAAGCCCGATTGGGAATGGCAGGCGCCCCAGCGTGACCAGGCACTGGTTGCAAAAATCGCTGAGCTCGCCGAGTCCGACATGCGCGCCGCCTATCGCGAGCGCAACAAGCAGGCCCGTACCACGCTGGTTCGTAACGTCGAGAAAGCCGTTCTGGCCCGGGTGCAGGCAGATGCCGCTCAGGCAGGCGCTCCTGTTCCCGATGCCAACGAGATTGGCAATATCTTGTTCGACCTGCAGTCGCGCATTGTGCGCAGCCAGATCCTGGCCGGCGAGCCGCGGATCGATGGCCGCGATACGCGGACCATTCGTCCGATCGCAATCCGCTCGTCCGTTCTGCCCCGTGTTCACGGGTCGGCGCTCTTTACCCGCGGCGAAACCCAGGCGCTGGTTGCCGCGACGCTGGGTACCTCGCGCGACGAGCAGATCATTGATGCGATTACGGGCGAGTATCGCGACCGTTTCATGTTCAACTACAACATGCCGCCCTATGCGACCGGCGAGACTGGCCGTATGGGCTCGCCCAAGCGGCGCGAGATCGGCCATGGCAATCTTGCCAAGCGTGCGATCCGGCCGTTGCTGCCCTCGGCGACCGAGTTCGCGTATTCGCTTCGGGTGGTCTCCGAGATCACCGAGTCCAACGGCTCCTCGTCGATGGCCTCGGTGTGCGGCGGCTGTCTGGCGCTGATGGATGCGGGTGTCCCGATCAAGGCGCATGTGGCGGGTGTGGCCATGGGTCTGATCAAGGATGGCGGTCGATTCGCGGTACTCACCGACATCCTCGGCGACGAGGATCACCTGGGGGACATGGACTTCAAGGTGGCCGGTACCGAGCAGGGCGTGACCGCGCTTCAGATGGACATCAAGATCCAGGGCATCACCAAGGAAATCATGCAGGTGGCGCTTGCACAGGCGCGCGAAGGCCGGATGCACATCCTCGGCAAGATGCGCGAGGCGATGGGTGGCGCACGCACCGAGCTCTCGGACTTTGCGCCCCGCATGTACACGATGAAGATCAATCCCGAGCGCATTCGTGACGTGATCGGCAAGGGCGGTGCGACGATCCGCCAGATCACCGAGAGCACGGGTACCCAGATCGACATTCAGGACACCGGCGCGATCACGATCGCTGCCGTGGATGGGGCGGCCGCTGCCCGCGCCCGCAAGATGATCGAGGATCTGACCGCAGAGGTCGAGATCGGCCGTATCTATGAGGGTACGGTCCTCAAGATCCTTGACTTCGGCGCGATCGTGCAGGTGATGCCGGGTCGTGATGGGCTGTTACACGTCTCCCAGATTGCCAACGAGCGTGTCAACCAGGTCTCGGATTACCTCAAAGAGGGTCAGCAGGTCCGTGTGAAGGTGATCGAGGCCGACGACAAGGGTCGCCTGCGCCTTTCGATGAAGGCGGCTGCTGCCGACGACGCTTCGGGCGGAGCGCCCACTCCGGCCTGAGGCGCTGGGGGCCGCAGCGTTTGCGGCCCCTCTCGATGTTGTGGGGTTCGCGCTAGGCCCGCAGCGTCCAGCGATGGGTGCCTTCGTCCAGGTCGGTCCGTCCGTCCTCGCGCAGCTTTAGCAGGTGCGCGAGCAGCGAGCGCTTGGCTGCGTCATGCAGAACCTTGGGAGTGTCATCGTAGGCCAGGACGACCAGATCATCGAGGGTCCCGCCTTGCGATGCGAGGAGCGCGTCGATCACCTTGTTTTCGCGTTTGTACCGGTGTGCGATCAAGCGCTCGATTTCGTGTTGGGCGCCCCCCAGGATGTGTCCGTGAGCCGGTGCGATCAGGTCGAATCGCTCGGCACTCAGTCGGTCCAGCGACTGGAGATAGTCGCGCATGTTGCCATCGGGCGGCGTGATCACGGTGGTCGAACCGTTGAGAATGTGGTCGCCTGACAGCAGGATCCCATCCTCCTCCATCAGCAGACATAGGTGGTGCTCGGTGTGCCCCGGCGTGTGAATCACGCGCAGGGTCGTGTCGCCGATGCGTACGCGTTCGCCGTCGTGGAGCGTCCGGTCTGGCGTGAAGGCCCACTCGGGATTGAAATGGGGACCCGTCGGGCGACCCAGGATGGGCGGGCCACCGGTCAGTGACTTGAGCGGTGCCGCACCCGGTGCGTGATCCTGGTGCGCATGCGTGCAGATAATCGCTTGGAGGGCCTGACCCACGATCGCCTGCAGCCGGGCGATATGCGCGAAATCGTTGGGCCCCGGATCGATCACCACAAAGCCGTCCTCAGCGTTGCCAAGGATATAAGTGTTGGTGCCGGGTCCGGTCATACGACCGGGATTGGGCGCGGTGAGCCGTTGGAGGTTACGCATCAAGGGAACCGGCTGCTCGTGCTGCCAGTCCAGGCGGTGAATGAGCCGCCCATCGGGACTGACCAGTTCCAATTCACCGTACGCTGTTTCTTCCTGTGTGAATCGCTCGATCCGATCGCCGACCAGGCCCCCGCGCGGACAGTATTGGGGCAATTCTGCTTGCTGGCGACAGTGTTCGATGAGTTGCGCTGCCGACTGAAAGCCACGCAGGCGCTTGAGCGTTCGAATGGTTGGAAAGATCATCCGGAAGCCGCCCTGCTCGTGGCGCAGGAGCGCGTCGGCCGGGCTCACCCAAACCGGTTCGAACTGCTCACGGCCGTCGGCGCTCGGGTGCTGCCCTTCGGGCATTCTCGCCACGAAGAACACTGTATCGAAACGCCGTGGTAAGTCGGGATCGGTCACCCAGCGACTCAGCGGGTAGACCGAATCGAGCGCCGGTTCGAGCCCCCTCTCGGCCAGCCGCTCGAGTAGCGCCCCGTCGTGGTCGCGGGAGAGCCCTTGAAGGCCGGCTGGATCGATCAGCGGGGCATCTCCAGGCCGCGCAGCCAGCAGGATCCCCAACTCCTCAAAGGCTTCCCGAATCGCCGCACAGGCTGCTGCCGCATGGTCGGGGTGACGACCGCTCCGAAGGGGACCACCGGCCGGGTGCGCTCGGCTCAGCGCGCCTGCTGCACGGCGATCGCTCTCGTCAATGGTGCCACCTGGGAACACGAACGCGCCAGGCGCGAAGCTCGCGGTCTGCGCGCGACGGGTCATCAGCACTTCGAGGCCGCTAGCCGTGTCGCGAATCAGCAGGATGGTTGCGGCCGCTCTAGGCGCCGCGGGCTCCAGCCAGTCATGAAGCCTTTGTGCCGGTCTGACCATCGGGTAGAACTCCCGGGAAGCGGTCGGAGGTTGGGTGGACGACTCGTGCGATGCAGAGCGCTTCAGGCGTCGCTCGAACCCGCAGGCAACGCAAAACGGGTACCGAAGCGCTCCGCCAGTCGTTCACAAGTGGCCTTGAAGTGGTCGCGACCTAGCCGGTTGATGTGCGCCAGTGGGCCACCCAGTCGAGCTGGGTAGTGCCACCCTTCGAGGGCCTCACGGTCAATCCGGGCCGGATCGCTGCCTGCGGCTGCCGCCTGTCGAAGGGCTGCAATGGATTGGCAGAACAACAGGCGCTGTGCGATCAACTCATCATCGATCACAAGAGGGCGGCCTCGTGCGAAGACAGATAGGCCTGACCAGAGTTCAGGTTGGCCGCCTCCGGAGTAGTCGTAAAAGCCCGCGCCTGCCGCGCGTCCCGCGCGGCGAAAGCCATGCGCCATCTTCTCGATCACGTAAACAGTCGACTCGGGCATGCGCTGCGAGCTGAGCTTGCGAGCGGCCTTGCGAGGGCGATGAATCGCGACTGGAACGGCTTGAGCTGGCGGGTGCTTGTGGCTGTGGCCGTGCTCATGGTCATGCGAGCAGTGCGGGCCGTGCGAGTGATCGTGCGAGTGATCGTGCGAGTGA
This sequence comes from uncultured Burkholderiaceae bacterium, assembly GCA_964488395.1. Taxonomy (GTDB): domain Bacteria; phylum Pseudomonadota; class Gammaproteobacteria; order Burkholderiales; family Burkholderiaceae_E; genus SYIM01. The sequence goes on from CAZAVT010000215.1 coordinate 4,351, forward strand.
TCGTGCGAGTGATCGTGCGAGTGATCGTGCGA
>CAZAVT010000215.1:4482-6163 GCA_964488395.1 uncultured Burkholderiaceae bacterium
GTGAGTGGCCTGGGTGCCGGCGAGGGCTGCCAGTTCGTCGTGCAGCGCGTGATCGGCCGCTTCAAGGGACATGATATCGAGGAGCGCGAGCGGGCCGATCGGCATACCCTGCTCCACAGCAATTTGCTCGATACGTTGCGCGGCCACGCCCTCACCCAGGAGGGCCATCGCCTCGTTCAGATAACTGAACAGCGCCTCGTTGTGTCGATAAAGCGTCTGTAGGTGGGCGGGGTCGAAGCTCACGGCCTCGGGTGTTCCAGGCTCATCGGACGGGGTCGCAGGGGTGGGTGTCATGGTGCGGGGATGATTCTTCGCGGCAATGAAGGATTGTCGATGATAAACCGCAATTCGCCGGGTCGAGGTCCACGGGTCTGCCAAGCTGGTAGCCCTGCGCCATATCACAACCAGCGTCGCTGAGGGCGCGCAGCTGGGCGATCGATTCCACTCCGACAACGGCGCACACGGCTCCGAGGTCGCGCGCGATTGCGATCAGCGCGGTGAGCGCAGGCGAGATTTCGCCACTGCTGCCTGCTTCGCTCAACCAGGTTCGGTCGATCTTCACCACGTCCGGCCTAAGACTGCGTAGACCTGCGAGGCTGAGGGGGGCATGGCCAAAGCCATCGAGACTGAGGAGCGCGCCACAGTCGCGCAACATGGCCAAGTGTCGACGGGCAGCCGGAGATTGTGCGATCAGTCCACCGTCACGAAGCTCGAAGCAAATCCTGCGGGCGAGTTCGGGCCGACGTGCGAGTGCTGCCACAGCGTCCGCGATCAGGCGGCCGTCGTAGAGCCCCGGTCGACTCAAGTTCAGGCAAACCCGGCCACCTCGATCGTCGTCGGCCGCTTGTTGCTCGAGCCAAGCCAGGGCCGCTGCGAGCACCCGGCGATCGATCTCGGGCATCAGACTTTGGCTGTGCGCGTAGGGCAGGAAGCGGCTTGGTGGCAGCAATTGGCCCGAGCGGGTTCGTAGCCTCAGCAAGAGTTCGCAGTCGGGAGGTGCATCGGGGCGGCCGAGCCAGTGCAGGGGCTGAGCCAGGAACCGCAGGGCGTCAGCGCGAATCGTCCCACTCGCATCACAGAGCTCGTCGCCGAGGTCCAAGCTTGGGAGCCCGGAGGGCGCGACATTGCTTAGTGCGCCGAGCGCTCGCAGAGGCGCCGATCCCCGCTGCCGCCTTCCCGCTCGTATCGCCCGCAACGCTCGATCCGCGCTGTCTAGCCAGTTCCCTGGAGTCTCCTGGGGGCTTGCTGCAGCGCTGCCGAGGCTTGCGCGCACCGCGAGTTGATGGGTCCGGTACGTGAAGGGACGATCCGCGATGATCCCTCGGATAGCGCCTTCAAGCCGTTCGATGCGCGCCGCATTGGCTGAGTTGACCAGGCAGCCGAACTCGTCGCCCCCCAGGCGTGCGAGCGCCGCATCCGCGGGTGCGATACGCCGCAGTCGCGTGGCAACCTGGCGCAGCACCTGATCACCCGCGCGCAGACCGAACAGGTCATTGACGCTCTTGAACTCGTCAAGATCAAGCACGATGAGCCAGCTCGGATCTGCGTCCTGATGCCGGAGGGCGAGCTCCATCACCCGGTGAAAACTCCGCCGATTGAGCAATCCGGTCAGGGGGTCATGGTCTGCCAGAAAGCGCAACTGGGCTTCAGCGCTCGGGGCTGCATGCGGCAAGGCCTGAGC
>CAZAVT010000216.1:0-6140 GCA_964488395.1 uncultured Burkholderiaceae bacterium
CTCGAAGGTACCTGGCCGGAAGTTCTCGATCAGGATGTCGGCGTCGGCGATCAGATCCTTGAGGATGGCTTGACCTTCGGGACGGGAGAGTGCGAGAGTGATCATCCGCTTGTTGCGGCCGATCACCTTCCACCATAGGGACTGCCCGTCCTTGAGGGGCGCCCAGTGACGCATCGAGTCACCCTCTCCAGGCAACTCGATCTTGATGACGTCGGCGCCAAAGCCGGCATCGATGACTTTGAGGCCTGCGAGAGGCCCCGTGGATACACCGGAAGCCCCGGTTGTCGAACCCTGGTTCATTGGCATACGTCTCCCTGAAATGCCGGCACCGCACGAATCCGCCGGATTTCGGTGGGTTTCCAGAATCCGGAATTTTTTTTTCTAGATTGCGAGGTGCCCACTGAAAAGTCAATAATCGCGCCTGCCTTTTTTTAGGACCCGACTTGAGCAGAACGCCACCCCTGCAGCGCGCGCTTGCCGTACTTGGCGCAATGAGCGGCTCTCGACAGCCGCTGTCGGTGACGGAAGTGGCCTCCCGATGCAGCTTGCCCGTTGCGACCGTTCACCGGCTGATTGCGCAGCTGGATCAAGATCCAGCCAACCTGGAGGTGCGTCAGCCGGCGAGTCCTGGTGGGCCCGGGGCTCGTGCAACTCGCGTGCGGCGTGTTGGAGTCCGCCCTGGTCGCGGATTCGACCCATCGTATCCTAGCCGGGCTGGCCAATCGGATCGGCGAGGATTGCCAAATCGGCATTTGCGCCGACGGCGAAGTACTCTACGTTGACACCGCGCGGGTCATTCGTTCGGGAAGCCTTCATTTCGAGGCCGGCCGACGTTCGCCCCTTCACTGCACCTCGATCGGTAAGCTATTCCTTGCGGAGATGCCTTTGGCCTCTCTGACGCATTGGATTGGCAGCACCCCGCTTTCTGCGCCCACGCCTCATTCGGTGATCGAGCGTAAGCAGCTGCTCGAGATGGTCGCGCAGGTGCGCGCCGAGGCCTGGGCTGCAAGCAACGAGGAATTCGTTCAGGGGGTCGTTGGCTGTGCCGTGCCGGTGCGCGGGCCCGACGGCTCCCTATTGGCCGGCCTCGGGATCTCGGTACCCAGCGCCCGGGTCGCCTTCAGCGAACTCGTCGGATTCCGGCCTGCGCTTGAAAAGGCGGCCAAGGCGATCGCTCAAGATGTTTTTCGGCGCTCCCGCTAATCGGTCCCGTCGCCCTCACTGCGGCCAGTCGATCTGCAATCCAAGCGCCTGCTCGAATTGCTCTAGCAGGTCGGTCAGCAGTGCCTCGTGCTGAGGCCGGACGACCACCTGCAGGCCGACCGGGAGGCCCGATCCGGTGAATCCGCAGGGGAGCGTTGCCGCGGGCTGACCCGTCAGATTGAACGGATAGCCAAAGAAGGTCCAGAGGCGATAGGCCTCGCAACCGGGGGGCGCGCGCTCGTCCAGACGCAGCGCTGGCCAGGGGGTCATGGGGGTGATCAGGACCGGCCAGCGCTCGAAAAACAGCCGTAGCCGATCGCGATGGTGCTGGCGGCGTCGCAGCAGCGCGGTGTAATGAGGCGCACTCATCTCACGAAAACGCTGCACCATCGCGCGCAAAGCGGGATCGAGACGATCGGCCTCTCGGTCGAAGTCCGCACCCAGTCGCGCGCTCACACCACCCACAAATTCTGCACTGAACACTTCCGACTCATCGTCGCAGACCGGCCCGTCGATGGCCTCGATCGCAAATCGTTCGGCCAAACGAGTCACCGCGCTGCGAACGATGGCAGCCACTTCCGGATCGACCACGCCGTAGCCCAGCGTTGGTGCGAATGCCATCACGGGTGGGGCGTCCACGGTCAGCCCGGGTCGGGTATTCATCGGAGCAAGGAGCGAACTCCAGTCCCGTGGATCCTCCCCAGCGATCACGGCGAGGAGCGCCTTTGCGTCGGCGCTGTTGCGCGCGATCGGGCCGACATGGGCCAAGGTGGCCGTCGCGCTCGGCGGATAAATGGGTACCCGACCGAACTGCGCCTTGATGCCGACCAGCCCGGTGAAGCTGCAGGGATTGCGGATCGACCCACCGCCATCGGTTCCGATGGCCAGGGGCGTGACGCCGGCGGCGACCGAGCTGGCCGCGCCCCCGCTGGATCCACCGGGGCTACGTGTTGGGTCCCAGGGGTTGCGCGTGAGTCCACTGACGCGGTTGTCAGTGTAGCCGCGAAAGCCGTATTCCGAGGTGTTGGTCATGCCGATGATGACGGCGCCGGCGGCACGCAGACGCGCAACACTGGGCGAGTCCCCGGAAGGCCGGTGGTCGATCATGGTGAGCGAGCCATAGCGACAGGGCAGTCCTGCCACTTCGACCAGTTCCTTGACCGAAACCGGGATGCCCTCGAGCGGGGCTGCCGGTTCATCGGACGATCGACGGCGGGCGCGCCGGGCATCGATCGCACGAGCTGCCGAGAGCGCGCCCTGTGTATCGACGTGGCTAAACGCGTTCAGGCGCGGCTGCGTCTCGTCAAGCCGGGCAAGCGCATTTTTCGCCAGGTCTTCTGCGGATACTTCGCCTCGGGCCAGTTTCTGCCGCAGATCGCTGACGGATGCGAAACAGAGCGTACGATCCGAACTCATGCTCGCTGGCGCTCAGCAGCCGCAGGGGTCGGGATAAAACACGCCCTGCGGCAGGACGCCACGCCCGGCCGCTCCGCTCCAGAGACGTCGGCAGCAGGCCTCGGTGTGCGCCCGTACCGCGGCCAGGTCAGCCCCGAGCACCTGACCCTGCTGGACGACCGGGCGACCCGCCACGACCGTGGCGCGGATGTTGGCTGCAGTGGAGTAGTAGACCAGCGACTTGATCGGATCGAAGACTGGCGCATTGAAGACCCCGGTCTGGTCAACGATGACGGCGTCGCCTTGCGCGCCCGGTTCGAGATGACCCAGGTCGGGACGACCGAGCGCAGTTGCTGCACCCCAGGTTGCGCAGCGCAACACCGTTTCGGCTGTGATCCGGCCCCCGCCCCCGCTGCGGATCTTGCCGAGCATCGCGGCGAATTTCATGTCGAGAATGAAATCGTGCGAGTAGCTGTCGGTGGCGAGTGCAACATTGATGCCGTGGTCCAGAAACTCCCGAAACGGGCTGGTGAGCGCCTCTTTCGCTTTGCGGTAGGCGATGTGGACGCAGTTCGTGCCGGTGCGCGCGAGAATCGGGAAGTCGCTGGGCTGCAGGTAGGTGCAGTGCGTGGTCATCACATCCGGGCCGAGGAAACCGATCGAATCCAGATACTCGACCGAGCTCATCCCGCCGCTACGAGCGCCAACCGTCTCGAGCTCAAGCTTGTGCTGAGCGAGGTGCATATGAATGTGGATGCCACGGCGCGTCGCTTCGTCGCGGGTTGCGCGCAGCACCTCCTCCGGAACCGTGTCGGGTCCGTGGGGCGACAGGTGGACTCGTAAGCGGTCCTCGAAAGCGCCGTGCCAATGGTCATGGAGGCTGAGATTGTTACGTAAGCCCGCCGCGACATCGCCGGGATCGCCCAGCAACACCTTGCCGGAGGCCTTGTCGAAATAGCCGATCGCCGAGTAGGTGCTGGGGAAGGTGTTTCCTAGATCGCAGCGGAAACCGAGTCGTTCGACGAGCTTGATCCATGCATCGGCGGTGCCGAACTGCTCGGCCACGATGGTGGTGGCGCCACCCATCAGCATTGCCAGGCAATCCCATTCGATGATCCCTGGCAGATCGGCCGGGCTGATCACTTCGGGTGAATACATCTGCACCGGCATCGTCAGGTGGTAATAGGCCGCCCCTTTGGGCAGGTCGATATCTTCCGCGAGTCCCCGGCTCCGGGGTGACGTTCCAGGATGGACGTGTGCGTTGATCAGACCGGGAATCACCAGACAGCCCGTCGCGTCGATCTCATGGTCGGCGGGGCCGCAATAGTTGGGCTCGAGCGCGGCCACTTTGCCGCTCTCGATCAGCACATCGGTCTTGTGGAGCAGGCGAGGCGCTGGTCCGCCGGTCCAGACCGTCCCCGATCGGATGACTGTCCTGCGGGTTTCGCTCGCTTTTGAAAGGGGTAAGGTCATGGTGGACTCGTGAATCAGGGGGTGAGGTTGATCCCGGCCTCGCGGACCACCCGGGCCCAACGGGCCACGTCGGCGCGTAGTTGCTGCGAAAAGGCTTCGGGTGTGCCGCCGACCGGTTCGATGCCCAGGGCAATCAGTCGCTCCCGCACTTCCGCGTCGGCCACGATCGCCATCGATTCGCGTGAGAGCCGTGCAATGACGGCGCTTGGTGTCCGGGCCGGCACCATCACGCCCAGCCAGGTGTCAACCACGAAATCACCGAGTCCGGCTTCGACGAACGTCTGGATGGCGGGCAACAGCGACGAGCGTGTGCCGGTCGTGACAGCCAGTCCCTTTAGCTTGCCTGACTCGATCAGCGGCTTGGCTGTGGCGACTGCGGTGAAGGCGAGGGGGATCTGTCCGGCCATCACATCGTTGACCGCGGCTGCGCCGCTCTTGTATGGCACATGGGTGAGGTCGAGACCACCCGCTATCCGGAGCATTTCGCCAGACACGTGGCCCGGGCTCGCCGTTCCTGATGAACCATAGCTGAGACCTTTCAACTGGGCGCGTCGCGCCAATAATTCGGAGAGTGAGTCGACTTGCAGGCTCGGCGCACCGATCAGGAGCTGTGTCGAGTTGCCGATCTTGCTGATTGCGGCGAAATCGGTGATTGGGTCGAATCCGGGTTTGGCATAAACATGAGGATTTATCGCCATCGTGCCGTCGAAGGCGAAAAGCAGCGTATAGCCGTCGGCTGGGCTGCCCGCTGCCAGTGCCGTGCCGATATTGCCGCTCGCTCCAGGCCGGTTCTCGACGACGACGGGCTGCCCCAGACGGCGCTCGAGCGCCTGCGCGTAGGCCCGGCCGACGATATCCGAGACACCGCCAGGACCGAAAGGCACGATCAGACGGAGCGCGCGGTTTGGGTAGTCCTGCGCGTGTGCGCTGGTTTGGGCGAGCGCGAAGGTCAGCAAGAGCAGCGTAAAGATGGATCGCAGCAGAGACAGCATGGCTTCTCCCAGGAAATTCATTTGACGAGCGGTGATTGGGCGCACTGCCGGATCCCCCGAGCAGGGCATGAGCGGCTTACCGAGAGACCTGCGAGCGAATGAACGGTCATTGGTCGACGCTCGTCGGCAGCTCATCGGGCATGAGTTGATTCCAGTGAACAAGTCCGATGGGTATCGACGGTCTAATCGCGGGCCCGAGAACTTGCTGATCCATCGCCCAACTGGAACATGTTTTGAATCTGAAGTCAAAAATTGCGTTGCCGATGAAAAGCCGCCAACGACCGCTAGGGTTCCGGCGGGCGCTGCGTCCATGAGCGAATCGACCCGCGGTCCCCTGCCCGAGGCCGCCGCCACTGAGGTTCTGATCGACGATGAGGCTACCTGGCTGTGCAGGCCGGGTTCGCTGGTCATCGCAGCGCCCCAGGATACGCTCGCACAGGTTCGGCCAGGGGTCGCGCGGCAGGGCTGGCGAGTCAGCTTCAGTGCTTGCGCTGCGACGGCGGTGGGACAAGCCGCGAAGGCGCCGCCTGGCACGGTCTACGCGGTGACCATCCACGGCGGCAAGACGGACCTCGATCGGCTCCTGCTGCCCCTGCAGGCCCTGGCGAGGCGAGTGCCGGCTATTGCCATCGTTGAGCCCAAGGCGCTGCAGTCGGAGGCGATTAGGCGATTGCTCTTCCAGTATTTCGATGCCTGGCTGCCGATGCCCTTTGACCTCGCTGAGGTCTTGAACTGCGCTCGCCATTTGATTCGGATCAGGGCGCTCGCTGAGTCGGCCCGTCGAGACCGGCAGTGTCAGATAACCGCCCTGGGATTGCACGGTGAAAGCGCCGCGATGCAGCGTCTGAGACGAACCATCGAGCGGGTCGGCGAGACGGAAGCGCCGGTGCTGATCCTGGGCGAAACCGGGACCGGCAAGGAACTCGTGGCGAGAGCCATTCACCAGGTATCGCGTCGATCGGCGGGCCCATTGGTGGCCGTCAATTGCGGCGCGATTGCACCCACGCTCATTCAATCGGAACTCTTCGGGCACGAGAAGCATGCCTTCACAGGTGCCATGCAGCGGCGAGCCGGTAG
>CAZAVT010000217.1:0-321 GCA_964488395.1 uncultured Burkholderiaceae bacterium
ATCAATGCCATCGTGCGCGACGCCGAGGGGCAAAAGATGTCAAAGTCCAAGGGCAACACCATCGACCCGATCGATCTGATCGACGGCATCAGCCTCGAGGCGCTGCTGGCCAAGTCCACCGTCGGCCTGCTTAGAGACGATCACCGGGCCAAGATCGACAAGTACATCCGCGCCAATTTCTCGGCCGGCATTCCGGCGTTTGGCGCAGACGCGGTGCGGTTCACCTTCGCCTCTCTCGCGACGTTTGCCCGCACGCTCAATTTCGACCTGGGCCGCTGCGAGGGCTATCGCAACTTCTGCAACAAGCTCTGGAATGCGAGC
>CAZAVT010000217.1:357-6135 GCA_964488395.1 uncultured Burkholderiaceae bacterium
TGGATCGTCTCGGCGCTGCAGCGCACGGCCGCCGACGTCGAACGCGCCCTCGCCGACTACCGATTCGATCTCGCCGCAAGGGCGATCTATGAATTCGTCTGGGACCAATACTGCGACTGGTACCTCGAACTCGCCAAGGTCAACCTCCAGTCCGACGACCCGGGCGTGGCCCGGGCGACTCGCCGCACGCTCTTGCGGGTGCTTGAGTCAGTCCTGCGGCTCGCGCACCCTCTGATCCCCTTCATCACCGAGGAGCTTTGGCAGCGGATCGCGCCACTGGCGCACCGCTACGGCGAGCGCGGCCAGCAAACGCTCGAGGGCGAGGCACTCACGACTGCGCAGCGAGAGGCCCGATTCTCGATCAGCACCCAGCCTTATCCCCTCCCGGATCGTAACAAGCACGACGAGACGAGCGAAAGCTGGATCGCGCAGCTGAAGGCACTGATCGAAGCCTGCCGGGCCCTGAGAAGCGAGATGGGTCTGCAACCCGGCGAGCGAGTGCCGCTGCTGCTCGAGGGGGGCGAGACCTCGCTCGGTCCCTTCTCGCCTTACCTGAAGGCCATGGCCCGACTCGAATCAGTCCAGATCGTCGCGCAGTTGCCGCAGGACTCGATCGCCCCGGTGCAGGTGCTGGGCGAGACGCGCCTGATGCTCAGGATCGACATCGACCGCGACGCCGAGCTGGCACGGCTCGACAAGGAGATTGCGAGGCTCTCGGGCGAAATCGGTCGCGCACGGGGCAAACTTTCGAACGCGAGCTTCGTCGAGCGAGCTCCGGCGGCTGTGGTGCAACAAGAACGCGATCGCCTGGCGGGGTTCGAGGCGACCGCCGCGCAACTCAACCAGCAGCGGGCGCGGCTCGCGGGCTGAGCGAGTCCGCGCTCAGCGGCGTTGCAGGTAGAACGACCACTCGCGGGCTGCTTCGTCAACGCGCAGCAAACGGTGGCCGGTCTGTCGGGCAAACGCCTCGAAATCGCGACGTGCGCCGGGGTCGGTCGCGACGACCCTCAGCACCTGGCCGCTTGGCAGATCGTTCAGCGCCTTCTTGGCGCGCAGGATCGGCAGGGGGCAGTTGAGGCCTCTCGCGTCCACCTCACGATCGGCCTGAAGATCGCTCGCCTCGTGATCGCTCATTGCAGTTCTCCTGCGCCCGGGCGATCCGTCAGAGGATCAGCACCCCGGCAAACGCCCCGGCCGCAATCAGCCAGAGCGGATTGATTTTCGTCGTCAATGCGCTCGCAAGCGTCGCCGCAGTCAGAAGCAACATTCCGATCTGCGCGGGCGTTCCGGAAAGCGCCCCCGCGCCGACCGCTGCGCCCCACGCCACTACCCACCCCCCGGACAGGGTGAAGCCGATTGCCAAGGGCGAAAGACCGGTTCGGATCGCTCTCACCACCCGGGACTGCAAATTGCCGGTCCGCCAGCGGTTCGCATGGTAGATCAACAGGCTCGAGGGAAGGATGATCGCGATCTGCAGCAGGATCGCGGCCTCGAGCCCACCCACCTTCCAGCCAAGTACCGCGACGAACAGGATATTCGGACCAGGGGCCGCCTGGGCGAGCGCGATCGACTCGGTGAACTGCGAGGGCGTGAGTAGCCCCTTCTCCGCCACCAGGTAACGATTCATGTCCGAGCTGACCGTGAGCCCGCCGCCGACGGTGAGCAGGGACAAAAAGCAGAAATAGAGCGCGATCTCGAGAAGTTGCGCGTGGCTCATGGCTTCTCCAGCCACCAGGCCAGCCCCACAGCGATCGGCATGAGCACCAGCATGGCCCAGCCGACCGGCAATCGGAAGATACCGACCGCGAGGAAGGCCAGAAGACCAAAGACCAGCCAGCGCGGTCGTTGGGAGCGGGCGAGCTTGAGCGAGGTCCCCATGATGAGCCCGGCAGCGGCCGCGCCGATGCCAATGACCGCATGGCGCACGGTCGGGATCGAGGAGAACTCGGTGTAAAGAACGCCGATCGAGACCACCACCACCGCCGGTACCGACAACATGCCCAGGAGGCCGACGATCGCACCTCGCCACCCGAAATAGCGCGCGCCGAGCACGATCGCGAGATTGCAAATGTTGGGCCCGGGCAACAATTGTGAGAACGCGAGCAATTCGACGAATTCCTCGCGGGTGAGCCACTTGCGACGTTCGACCAGTGCCCGATGCGCCCAAGGCAGGACCCCCCCAAAGCTCTGCGCCGCGAGCCGGGTGAAGGTCAGATACAGATCCAAGAGCGACGCCGGCCCCGGAGAATTCGCCGCCGCGGTCATGGCCGCGCTTCAGGCGCTGAACCGCGCCGCACATAGAAGACCGTCCCGCCGAGCAACAAGCCCATGCCCCAGAACAGCGGACCGATTCCGATAAGACCGCCCACCGCGCCAAAAGCGCCAGGCAAGAAGGCCTGGGTGCAATGGACCATCATCATCCGCAACCCCACCGCCTCACCGACCCGCTCAGGCGGTGCGTGACGATGGATCAGCGACATGATAAGCGGCTGCGAACTCCCCAGCCCGATCCCGAGCATGAAGGAAAGCGCGAGCATCACCGGCAGCAGCGTCGAGAGCGGATAGAGCAGGTAAGACACGCAGCCGATCACCAGCGAAACAGTAATCAGCGTCCACTCGGCAAGCCGGCGCGCAAAGAGCGGCATCGCCAGCCGGACCAGGAAGGTGGCCAGTGCATAGGCGCCCAGCAACGATCCGATCACCGATGCCGATAAACCGATCTCTCGGCCATAGATCGGCACAACGAAGGTGTGAATGTCCCAGGCGGCCGAGATCATGGTGACCACCAGATAGATCTTGCGCATCTCAGGGTCGCGCAACAGATCCATCACGCGGTCCTGCCGGGGGCCCTGCAGCAGGCGGGTCACCGGCTGCAGGTACTTGGCGTCCAGATGTAGCCAGCGCATCCCCAGAAGTGTCAGAAGGGGAGTGACGAGCAACAAGCCGAAGGTCGCTCGGTAGCCGGCCGCATCGATCATGACCCCGGTGACGATCGGCCCGAAAAATGCCGATACCGAAAAACCAATCGACATCAGGCTGAAGTTGAATCGACGGGCCTCGGCGCCGCCCAACTCACCGGTCAGCTTCTGCGCGCCGGTGTTGAAACCGAGGTAGCCCACGCCGACCATCGTGCTGCAGAAGAAGAGGGTTCCGACCTCCCAGGAGATCATCGGAGCGGCGACGCCCAGCGCCATGACCACCAACCCCCAGAACATCGGCCTGATTGGACCGATCCGGTCGACCAACCGGCCAACGGAGACCGAGAGAAACATCGGTAGCAGGCTGAAGAAAGAGATCAGGACTCCAGCCGTGAAGGCCGAAGCACCCAACTCGATCCCGCCCAGGGTCACCGCGATCCGGCCACCAGCCAGACCGAAATGACAGATTGCGGAGAGCACCACGAGCGTGACCACGGCTCGCCGCTCACGCTGCGATGCGTCTTCGGCGCTCGCGAGGGGTCCTGGCCGGTCGACCCAGGCGGCGAGGCGCTCCCGCCAACGCGCCATCAGCCGCGCCAGGTACTGCTTCATGACCGGTGCCGCATCCCCGCCCTCAGGCGCTCGCCTTGCCGCTCACCCAGTCGGGCACACTGGCCAGAGCCTCGGCGAGCCGCGAAGGATCGGTGCCCCCGGCCTGCGCCATATCGGCCCGACCGCCCCCCTTGCCGCCGACCTGACGGGCCACGTGGTTGACCAGATCGCCCGCCTTGACCCGCGCGGTCGCATCGGCACTGACGCCGGCGATCAGGCTCACACGCCCGTCCTCGACCGAGGCGAGCACGATGGCGGCACTGCCAAGCTTTGACTTCAGCTGATCGACCGTCTCGCGCATCGAGCGTGCGTCGACCCCGTCGAGCCGCGCGGCGAGCACTTTGAGCCCGCCGACATCGATCGCCTGCGCAAGCAGGTCGCCGCCTCTGCTGGTAGCGAGTTGCGATTTGAGGCGCTGCAACTCCTTTTCAAGCGTACGAAGCGTCTCGAGGGTCTGACCGATCTTGGCGGGCACTTCGGCGACGCCCACTCGCAAGGCGACCGCTGCATCGGCCAGCGTGCCGCTCAAGGTCTGCAGGTGGGCGAGCGCATTGTCGCCCGTCACAGCCTCGATCCGTCTGACACCGGCCGCAACACCACTCTCCGCGAGCACCTTGAAGAGACCAATGTCGCCCGTCCGTCCGACATGGGTGCCCCCGCACAACTCGCGCGAGGAGCCAATGTCGAGCACCCGGACCGAATCGCCATATTTCTCGCCAAAGAGCGCCATCGCGCCGCCCCGCACCGCGTCGTCGAACGCCATGACCTGGGCCTGGGTGGCGCTGTTGCTCAGAATCTCACGGTTGACGAGCGCCTCGATCCGGCGGATCTCGTCGGCGCTGAGCGGCGAGTGATGGGAGAAATCGAAGCGGGTCCGTTCGGCGTCGACGAGAGAGCCCTTCTGCTGGACATGATCACCCAGCACTTCACGCAACGCCTTGTGCATCAAGTGAGTCGCCGAGTGGTTGCGCATGGTGCGCGCGCGCCGCTCGCCGTCCACGGCCGCCCCCACGACATCGCCCACCGACAGGACCCCGCTCATCAGCCGACCATGATGCCCAGACACGTCGGCCTGAACCTTCTGGGTGTCCTCTACCAGAAAGCGCAGGCTCATGTCGGGCGAATGAATCAGGCCGGCATCTCCCACCTGGCCGCCGGACTCGGCATAGAAGGGGGTGCGGTCGAGCACCACGATCGCGCCCTGCCCGGCCTCGATCCGCGCGACGGCCACACCGTCGCGATAGAGCGCAAGCACCCGAGCATCGGCAAGGCTCAGCGTCTCGTAACCCTCGAATCGGGTCAACTCGCCCGAATAATCGAGGCCAGCCGTCATACGGAACTTGCCTGCAGCACGTGCCTGTTCGCGCTGTCGCTCCATCGCGACCTCGAATCCCGCCTCGTCGACACTCACCTTTCGCTCGCGGCAGACATCGGCGGTGAGATCGAGCGGAAAGCCAAAGGTGTCATAGAGCTTGAACGCGGTCTCGCCGTCCAGGACCGACGGGCCCGCTGCGAGTGCCGATTCGAGAATCGCCATGCCGTGTGCGAGCGTTTCGCCAAAACGCTGCTCCTCTTGAAGGAGTACCGCGGCGACCCGCTCCCGTGAGCGACTGAGCTCGGGGTAGGCCTCGCCCATCACGCGATCGAGGTCGGCGACCAGACGATGAAAAAAGGGCTCGGCCCGTCCAAGCTTGTGGCCGTGGCGCAAGGCGCGCCGAATAATCCGGCGCAGCACATAGCCACGGCCCTCGTTGGCCGGAATCACGCCGTCGACAATGAGAAACGAACAGGCCCGAATATGGTCCGAGATCACCCGCAGCGAGGGGTTGGCGAGATCATTGCAGCCGGTTTCGCGGGCTGCCGCTGCGATCAGCTCGCGAAACAGGTCGATCTCGTAGTTGCTGTGCACATGCTGCAAGATGGCCGCGATCCGCTCGAGCCCCATGCCCGTGTCGACGCAGGGCTTGGGCAAGGGCGTGAGGTGACCCGACTCGTCGCGCTCGTACTGCATGAAGACGAGGTTCCAGATCTCGATGTAGCGGTCACCATCGGCTTCGGGCGACCCCGGTGGCCCGCCCCAAACCTCCGGACCGTGATCGAAGAAAATCTCCGAGCAAGGTCCGCAGGGGCCGGTATCGGCCATCTGCCAGAAGTTGTCCGACGCGTATCGCGCACCTTTGTTGTCGCCGATGCGAACGATCCGCTCGGTCGGCACACCCACCTCGTTGGCCCAAATGGCCCAGGCTTC
>CAZAVT010000218.1:0-6131 GCA_964488395.1 uncultured Burkholderiaceae bacterium
GTCGATGGTGTTGATCGTGTAAGGCCGCGTGGGATTGGTCGAAGAGGGCAGAACGTTGGGAAGCCCGCAGACCCGAATGATGTCGGGTGCATGCCCGCCCCCCGCACCCTCGGTGTGATAGGTGTGGATGGTGCGATCGCGGAAGGCCGCAATCGTGGTCTCGACAAAGCCCGATTCGTTCAACGTGTCGGTGTGAATCGCAACCTGCACGTCGTAACAGTCGGCCACACCGAGGCAGACATCGATCGCTGCGGGCGTGGTCCCCCAGTCCTCATGCAACTTGAGTCCGATCGCGCCCGCCCTCACCTGCTCGGCCAGCGCCTCCGGGTTGGAGCTGTTGCCCTTGCCGGTGAAGCCGAGATTCATCGGAAAGGCCTCAGCCGCCTTCAGCATATTGGCCAGATGCCAGGGGCCGGGCGTGCAGGTGGTCGCATTGGTACCGGTCGCAGGCCCCGTGCCACCACCGATCATGGTGGTGACGCCCGAGGCCAGCGCCTCATCGATCTGCTGTGGGCAGATGAAGTGGATGTGGCTGTCGATGCCGCCGGCGGTGACGATCAGACCCTCGCCCGCGATGACCTCGGTGCTCGCGCCGATGACGATATCAATCCCTGGCTGGATGTCAGGGTTGCCGGCCTTGCCGATCGCGGCGATTCGGCCCGCCTTGATCGCGATGTCGGCCTTGACGATGCCCCACCAGTCGACGATCAGCGCGTTGGTGATCACGGTATCGGCGACCTCGGCCGACAGCCGCTGGCTCTGGCCCATGCCATCACGGATCACCTTGCCGCCACCGAACTTGACCTCCTCACCGTAGATCGTCCGGTCCTCTTCGACCTCCAGCCAAAGCGCCGTATCGGCAAGCCGAACCCGGGCGCCCACGGTCGGGCCATACATGTCGGCATACGCGCGACGGGAAATCTTCATGGTCCGACCTCCGGCAAAGGACCCATCACGCGGCCCTGGAAACCCTGGACAATGCGCGCGCCCGAAAGCGCCACCAATTCGACGGTACGAACCTGGCCGGGCTCAAACCGAACTGCGGTGCCCGAGGCGATGTTGAGGCGAAAGCCCAAACTTGCCGCGCGGTCGAAGTCAAGCGCCTCATTGACCTCGTAGAAGTGGTAATGCGAGCCCACCTGTACCGGCCGGTCCCCCCGATTGGCGACAGTCACCACCCGGGTCAATCGTCCGACGTTGAGTTCGATCTCACCCTCGGCGGTCTCGATGGCTCCCGGTATGAGCCGGTCCTTGTCAGCGGCCATATTGGCTCCTTTGCTCAGGCAATCGGCTGGTGAACGGTCACGAGCTTGGTCCCGTCAGGAAAGGTGGCCTCGACCTGGATCTCCGGGATCATCTCGGGCACGCCTTCCATCACGTCATCGCGCGTGAGGATGGTGGTGCCGGCCTGCATCAGCTCAGCCACGGATCGGCCGTCACGCGCGCCCTCGAGGATGGCCGCACTGATCAACGCCACCGACTCGGGGTAGTTGAGCTTGAGGCCACGGGCGCGCCGACGCTCCGCCAGCAGCGCCGCGGTGAAGAGCAGCAGCTTGTCGCGTTCGCGGGGGGTCAATTCCATAGGGACTCCGAAGATCGCCGCCGCCCGGCGGGCGGCGCTGAGTGAATGGGAGCGAGACGATGCCTCATGACCAGAATCCTCGTGGGGCGGCAGCGACTCAGGTCGCCCAGATCCGAGGGGCGCAGGCGGGCCGGCCCAGCAGGATCGGGCGGACGATCGACCAGGCCGATCGCAAGAGCCGCCAGCCGGCCTCGGCGCCGGGCCCGCGCCAGCGCAGGACCGCGAGTCCGGGCAGCGTCGTGATCGCCCAGTCGCCCTCGTGGGTCTCGCTCCCGGCGAGACCCCGCACCTGCTCGACCGCCTCGGCAAGTCGCGGGTCATCCCCTGCCATGACCAGACTTGCAAACGCGCGGGCACCGGCAAGGCCGCAACGACTTTCGAGAACCGGATCGTTCCCGGTCAGTTCGGCCCGCTCGGCGAACAACAGTTTGCCGTCACGGGTAAGCTCGGTGCTCCAGCGGATCGAACCCTGGTCGAAGGCGAGCCCCGAGGCCGGACGACCCAGACACACCAGATCGGCGGCAATCAGCACGGCATCCTCGCGAAGATCGAAGCGGCTGCGCCACTGCACCTGCGCACCCGGGAACACGATGGTTTCGAGCGGCAGCCACTCGAGACTCGCGCCCGGAGCGACCGAGAGATGCAAGGACTGCCGGGCCAGAGGGTCCGGTGCGAGCGGATTGGCGCGATACCACTTGGCCGCGCCCGGCGAGGTGAGAAGGGCTCGGGCACCCTGCTCGGTCGCGATGTCGAGGGTCAGGACATCGCCAGAGGCAATGCCACCGGGAGGGTGGACCACGATCTGATGCCATAGATCGGGGCCTTCAGGTGTGAAGCCTTTTTGAATCCGCAGCGGCCCACGGTGCGAGCGCAGCACTGGAATGGTTCGGTCGCCCGAGCGTGCATAGCGCAGCCGAAGCTCGGCGTCCCAGGCATTGGCCGGCACGTCGGACAAGAAAGCAGAATCAGGCGCGTTCATCTTGAGGAGTTTGGTCGCTGTTCGGGACTGCGGCAACAATAACCGAGCACGGAACCCTGTGCTGGGGGAGCGGACTGCGACCGATCAGATCGCGACCATCGCCCGGACCTCAGGCCGATCGAGTTCGTCGGCATCGCCGCTCCCGATGATTTCGCCGCGGGACATCACTGCATAACGATCGGCCAGTGCCCGGGCAAAATCGTAGTATTGCTCGATGAGCAGAATCGTCATCTGGCCGCTCCCGGAAAGGGTACGGATCACCGATTCGATGTCCTTGATGATCGAGGGCTGGATGCCCTCGGTCGGCTCATCGAGGATCAGCAGCTTGGGCTTCATCGCCAGGGCCCGCGCGATGGCCAGCTGCTGCTGCTGGCCACCCGACAGATCGCCACCACGGCGCTTCAGCATCGACTTGAGGACTGGGAAGAGTTCGAATAGCTCGGCAGGCACGCCTGCTCCCCGACCGGCACATGCCAGACCCATCCGCAGGTTTTCCTCGACGGTGAGGCGGGGAAAGATCTCGCGCCCCTGGGGTACATAGCCAATACCGAGCGCCGCACGCTGCTCGGGCGTGGCGCGCTCGATCGCACGCCCGTCGAGAACGATACGACCGCTTCGGATCGGCAGGATGCCCATGATGCATCGAAGCAGCGTGGTCTTGCCCACACCGTTTCGGCCCAGCAGAGCGGTCACCCGTCCAGCCGGCAGGTTCAGGCAGACGTTGCGCAGGATGTGGCTACCGCCGTAGAACTGGTTGAGGCCATCGATTTCGAGCATCTTCAGCGTCCCAGATAGACCTCGACCACCCTCGGGTCGGCTCGAACCGTGTCAAGCGAACCCTCGGCCAGTACGCTGCCCTCGTGGAGCACCGTCACCTGGCGGCCGATCCGCTCGATGAACGCCATGTCGTGCTCGACCACCAGGATCGAATGCTGCCCCTCGAGCTCGAGCAGTAACTCGGCCGTTCGCTCGGTTTCGCCATCGGTCATGCCCGCGACCGGTTCATCGAGCAGCAGCACGGTCGGATCCTGGGCAAGCAGCATGCCGATCTCGAGCCACTGCTTCTGCCCATGGGACAGCGATCCCGCCACAGTCTGCGATGCACCCTGCAAACCGATCTGCTCGATCAAAGCCCCAATGCGATCAAGTTGCTCACCTGCCAAACGCCAGCGAAGTGAATGACGGGCCGACTTGTCGGCCTTGAGCGCGAGCTCAAGGTTCTCGAAGACTGTCAACGCCTCGAAGACCGTGGGCTTCTGAAATTTGCGGCCGATGCCCAGCCGGGCGATTGCTGCCTCGGTCCGGCCGAGCAGATCAATCGTTTGACCGTAGAACACCTTGCCAGCGTCGGGTCGGGTCTTGCCGGTGATCACGTCCATCATCGTGGTCTTGCCAGCGCCATTGGGGCCGATCACACAACGCAGCTCGCCCACATTGAGCGCGAGCGAGAGTTGATTCAGTGCCCTGAAGCCATCGAAGGACACCGACACGTCCTCCAGGTACAGCGCGACCCCATGGGTGAGATCCACGCCATCCGGCTTGGGGCGCCCCAAGCCGAGCGTGCGGTCGCCAGAGGCTTGCGGCAAGACGGAGGGCGCGCTCATGAGCGAGGCTCCGATCGAGGCCGCGCAGACACGGGCGCTGCCCCCCCGCGGCTCCATCGCTCTCGCAAGCGTCTCGCCAGCCCCATGACACCGTCCGGCAGGAATAGCGTCACCGCGATGAACAGTGCGCCGAGACAGTAGAGCCAATACTCAGGCAAGGCAACCGTGAACCAGCTTTTCGCACCGTTCACGAGAAAAGCGCCCAGCATCGGGCCGAACAGCGTTCCTCGCCCGCCGACCGCCACCCAGATCGCGATCTCGATCGACTGGGCGGGTGACATCTCGCCTGGGTTGATGATCCCCACCTGCGGCACATAAAGCGCACCGGCGAGACCACACAGCACGGCGGAAAGCGTCCACGCACCAAGCTTGTACCAGAGTGGATCGTAGCCACAGAACATGACCCGGCTCTCGGCATCGCGGATGGCGGTCAGCACCCGACCGTATTTGGATCGAACCACCCAGCGCAGCAGGACAAAGCTCCCGATCAGAAGCAGCCCGCTCAAGGCCAGCAGCGCTGCTCGCGTCTGCGGAGCGCTCACGGAGAAACCGACAATGCGCTTGAAATCGGTAAAGCCATTGTTACCACCAAAGCCGGTTTCATTCCTAAAGAAGAGCAGCATCGCCGCGTAGGTCAGCGCCCGCGTGATGATCGAGAAATAGACCCCCTTGATCCGGGATCGGAAGGCCAGGAATCCAAAGACGAAGGCGAGCACACCTGGCACGGCGACGACCAGCAACAGTGCCCAGGCAAAGTGATCGGTCCACTGCCAGTGCCAGGGCAACGCCTTCCAGTCGAGAAAGACCATGAAATCGGGCAGATCGCTTTTGTAGTGACCATCACGACCGATCGAGCGCATCAGGTACATGCCCATCGCATAGCCACCGAGCGCAAAGAACAGCCCATGTCCCAGTGACAGGATGCCGGCATAGCCCCAAACCAGTCCCATCGCGAGCGCAACCACGGCATAACAGGTGATCTTGCCGATCAGGGTCACGTGATAGGCCGACAGGTGAAGCGGATGCGCGGCTGGCAGGGCGAGGCTCGCAAGCGGCGCCAAGACCAGTACGGCCAGGAGCGCAGCGAGGACCCAAAACCATTCAAAGCGCGACAACAGGGGGGGCGCTGAAACCAATGGAACACGGTTCGACGGTCCTGCGGCGATCGATTGCTTCGGAGCCACCTCAGTTCTCCGCGCTGCGGCCGCGCATCGCGAAAAGGCCCTGGGGCCGCTTCTGGATGAAGGCCACGATGAAGAGCAGCACTGCGATCTTGGCGATCACCGGACCCGACAAGCCCTCGATGAACTTGTTGACGACGCCCAGTCCGAGCGCAGCGGTGACCGCGCCAGCGAGCTGCCCCACGCCACCGAGAACCACAACCATGAATGAGTCGATGATGTAGGCCTGCCCGAGATCAGGTCCGACATTGCCGATCTGCGACAACGCGCAGCCAGCAAGACCCGCCAGGCCTGATCCGATCGAAAACGCCAGGGTATCGACCCGACCAGTCTGAACGCCGACACACCGGGCCATCGTCCGGTTTTGGGTCGCGGCACGCACGAAGAGGCCGAGCCGGGTTCGAGCAAGCAGCAGGGCCACAGCCGCCAGCACCGCGATCGCAAACAGGATGATCGCGATCCTGCTCCAGGGCAGCACCAGATTCGCAGCGAGCTGCACGCCGCCTGACATCCAGGAGGGATTCTCGACCGAAACGTTCTGGGCGCCGAAGAGCGAGCGCGCGCCCTGCATCAGCATCAGGCTGATGCCCCAGGTCGCGAGTAGCGTCTCGAGCGGCCGGCCATACAGAAAACGGATCACGCTGCGCTCGAGCAGCGCGCCCACCAGAGCAGCGGCGAGGAAAGCCGCCGGGATCGCCGCCAGCAGGTAGAGATCGAAGGCCTGAGGAAAGTGGCTACGGAATAGATTCTGAACCAGCCAGGTCGAGTAGGCACCGACCATCATC
>CAZAVT010000219.1:0-6126 GCA_964488395.1 uncultured Burkholderiaceae bacterium
ACGAGGCGTGGTACCAGAAATCCGGGCAATTCTCGCGCGAGCGCATCGATGAGTGATTGATGCTCCTGATGGATTTCCTCGGATCGGTCACGATGAGACAGACCAATGTGCAGGAAGCGTTCCATCTCCTTGAGAATCTGACCGAGGGTCGAGACCAGCCGGTAGTTGCCGGTCGCCGCCGCGACGGTGATATGGAATTCACTATTAGCCTGCAGGAAGCGCGAAACGCTCTCGCGATCGCCCACGCGGTAGTACTGCGCACACACCCGGTCGAGTCGGCGCAGGCTGAATTCGTCGACCCGCCCGGCAGCCAGCCGATTGGCCTGGACCTCGAGAATCGTCCTCAACTGGAACAGGTCATTGACATCGCGCAGCGTGATGGGCTTGACGATATAGCCCTGCCGATGAACCGGCTTCAGGAGCCCCAGGATCGACAAGCGATCGACTGCCGCGCGCGCGGAGGCTCGGGTCAATCCGTAGCGCTCTGCGAATTGCGCCTCGGTCACGATCGCACCGGGCAGGAACTCACAGCGCACGATCCCCCGATAAAGCGCCTCAAAGGCCTGATCGCTCTGCCGCGGCGCCTTCCCTGCAGCCTGAGCGCCGACCGTCCCGATCGAGGCTGGCGCGTCCGGATCCGGCCGCGCCGCCGTACGGGTCGCGCGCACCTGCGCGTGCCTGCCCGGCGCGTTGCGGGTCACGATGTCAGAAGGCCGAATTGAGGATCAGCACACCGGCCGGCGTCCGCAGCCTCGCCCGCAGACAAGCACGGTCCGCAGTGGCGAGGTCAATCGCGATGTCGAGCCGGCGCAGCAACGCAGCGAGCTCCTTTGCGTGTGGGTGGCCCACCTGAAAGTCGATCAGACTGCACCCAGGGACCGCCGAAGCGCCTGGTAGCGGCGTGTCGAGCCAATCGATGAATTTGGGCAGGCAGTTGCCAAAGC
This sequence comes from uncultured Burkholderiaceae bacterium, assembly GCA_964488395.1. Classification (GTDB taxonomy): domain Bacteria; phylum Pseudomonadota; class Gammaproteobacteria; order Burkholderiales; family Burkholderiaceae_E; genus SYIM01. The sequence goes on from CAZAVT010000219.1 coordinate 945, forward strand.
GATTATCCGCTGGCATCAGCAAACGCCAGCGTAGCGTCCGCCCATCGGGGGTCTGGCGCGACGCAGCGAACAGGTCAGCTGAAATGCCCTCGGACGCGAGGCCATCGCGAATCGCCTCGAGATTGGACGATCGCACCATGTAGGCAAAGAGGCTCGGGCGATCGAAGCGACTGAACTGATCGCCCAGCGAGCCCGGGATCTCCTGAGCCGGATCGGGCGCGATCAGCTCGAAGTAACAATGAGCACCGAGCGACGCGAGGGCGTTCCGGGTACCCAGCCCTGGATGCACGCCACCGATCCCGGCCCGAACCCCAGACCACTGCGCAAACTCCTCGACCATCGAATCACGATCAGCGCCCGCATAGAGGATGTGGTCAAGGACATTGGGCATGGCGCGCGCTCCGGAGCAGTGATCGAACGACGTTATAACATTTTCAAATCTGCGGCAATACATGTTAAAAAGCCGGGTCAGCACTCATCCGCCTCGAAACCGAAGGACCTCATCGCATGCGTCGTCGATTGATCGTTGCCATTACCGGCGCATCCGGGGCCATTTACGGCATTCGCGCCTTGCAGATGTTACGCGCGGCGGGCGGCTTCGAATCCCATCTCGTGCTCTCGCCTTCGGCGGCGCGAACCATCATCGAGGAAACGGATCACTCGCCCGCCGAGGTCAAGGAAATGGCCGACGTCGTCCACGAATATCGGGATATCGGTGCCTCGATCTCGAGCGGCTCCTTCATTACGGCCGGCATGCTGATCGCCCCTTGCTCGGTCAAAACGCTCTCAGGCATCGCCCACTGCTATGACAGCGAGCTCGCTGTTCGAGCCGCTGATGTTTGCCTGAAGGAACGTCGACCAGTGGTGTTGCTGTTTCGAGAGACGCCGTTTCACGCGGGCCATATCGCGCTCATGGAGCAGGCCACTCGCAATGGGGCGATCGTGATGCCGCCGGTGCCGGCGTTCTATTTCAGGCCGCGTAGCATCGAGCAACTCGTCGACCAGACCGTCGCCCGCGCGCTGAGCCTCTTCGGGATCGAGATCGCCTCCATGCATCGCTGGAAAGACACGGATCCGAAATCCTGATCCGTCACGACAGTTGCGCCCGCCGCCGATGCCAATCGGTGAGAGCCTGATAGCCGGCGCCCCACGCGAGAAGGCGCTCGTCGTCATAGGGCCGACCCAACCATTGCATCCCGAGCGGCAGCCCCTGATCGTCAAAGCCACACGGCATCTGCACCGCAGGCAGCCCCAGATAGTTGAACGGGCGGGTCAAATCGCCGACCCCCGCCCACACGGTCTCCAGGTTCTGATCATTCGGCTCAAGCGAATCAAGATCGGGGGCGCCCTGGAAAAACGTCGGCAGCATCAGAAAATCGCAGCGACTGAACACCTCTGCCTCGAATTCGCGCGCAAGCCGAACCCTCAACGCGAGCGCATCCAGATAGTCACGCGCCGAGATCGAGAGTCCGACGCCAATCCGGAATCGGAGGATCCGACCGTAGTCCCCGGGTCGGCTCGTAAACCAGCGCGCATGAGCGGCAGCCGTTTCCGATCGGGTCACGATGCCCCCAAGGCTGAGCGCTTCGTCGATGAAAGGAAGCGACAACGGGACCACGATCGCCCCTTCCGCCTCAAGCTGCCTCAGCACCCGGTCATACACTGCTTGGTTTCCTAGTGTCAGGCGGGGGCCCGGAACTGGATCGGCAACACCCACCCTCACCCCGCGCAACGATCCATCCGGCAAGGACCGCGCCGCACCGCCCGCACTCGTGGTGGGATCCATCGGATCGGGCCCGGCCATCAATCGGAATAGCAAGGCGCAATCGCGGATCGACCGCGCCATCGGGCCCACCACGTCCATCGATGGCGCGAGCGGCATCGCCCCATAACGACTGATCCGGCCTCGGGTCGGAAACAGGGCATTGACCCCGCAAAGGGCGGCGGGCAAGCGCAGCGACCCGCCGGTATCGGAGCCCAGGGCCCCGAGCACCAGACCAGCTGCCAAGGCGCTACCAGAGCCGCTGGAGGAGCCGCCGGTGATCCGCGTCGTGTTCCAGGGGTTCCGACACGGCCCGAGGTGCTCGTTATGACCCGTTGGCCCCCCCGCGAATTCGGTCATGTGCAGGCGCCCCAGCGGCGCAACGCCCTCGGCTTCAAGCCGGGTCACGACCGTCGCGGTGCAGTCAGGCGCCCAGGTCGCACGGATCTTGGATCCACATCCACAGACGCGACCCGCTCGGTAGTACATGTCCTTGTAGCCAAAGGGAATGCCGTCGAGCGCGCGGACTGGCAGCTTCGCACTCCGGCGCCGGTCTGCCTCATCGGCCGCAGCCAGTGCCGACGCCTCCTCGATCTCGACAAAGCAGTTGAGAACGGGTTGCAGACGATAAGCCCCCTTGAGTGCGGCGCTCACCAGCTCGCGCGCAGAGATCGCCCCTGCGGCGAGCGCAGCACGAGCGTCGGTGATGTCGTTGAATTCAGCGGGGATTGTCACGGTGACTCTCGATCCAGGCCTGGAACTGGGCTGGCTCATCCTCGAAGGCTCGTTGTGCGCGCAGCCGGTCGAGGGATGCTTTCAACTTCGCGGCCGCCTCTAAAGCCGCCCGCCTTTCCACTGCGCCATGGTCATCGAGGCGGGACTCTGCATCAGAATGACGGGGCGTAGCGGGCAGACTTTGATTCATTGGAATTCCCATTCAGTCACTGGACGGGAATCCCAGCGCGCTTGACCACATCGGCCCACTTGGCGATTTCGGCCCGAACAAACGCCTGATACTGCGCTGGACTCATATCGCCTGGCGCAAACCCCAGCTCGATGAGGCGTGCCGAGACCTCGGGCTGGGCGAGGACCATGCGGAGGTCACCTGCGAGTCGATCGACGATCGGCGCGGCGAGCCCAGCCGGCCCCGACACACCAAACCAAGAGGTCGCCTGATACCCGGGTACGCCCGCCTCGTCAAAGGTCGGAATCTCAGGCACAGCGGGAGAGCGGGCTGGACTGGTCACCGCGATGAGGCGCAACTTACCTGCCTTCACCTGGGCGAGGACGGCGGGCAGACCATCGAAAACGGCGGGGATCTGCTGGCCCAACAGATCGGCCATCGCGGGTGCGGCGCCCTTGTAGGGCACATGTTGCACATCGATGCCCGACATGACCTTGAGCAGCTCACCAGCCAGATGGGCCGAGGTACCGACGCCACCCGATCCATAGAGCACACCGGGCTTGGCCCGCGCATAAGCGATGAACTCCTGGGGGGTCACCGCAGGAAACGCAGGGTGAACGACGAGCGCGTTGGGCACCGTGCCGATCAACGCGATATGCGAAAACGAGCGATCGGGATCATAGGGCATTGCCGCCCGCAGCGCGGGTCCGCTGCCATTGGACGCGATATTCGAGACGACCAGGGTGTAGCCGTCAGCGGGCGCACGTGCCACGAGCTCGGCACCCAGCGCGCCGCCGGCGCCAGGCCGATTGTCCACCACCAGCGGACGGGCATGAAGGGCACCCAGCCGATCGGCCACCATGCGCGCGACGATGTCGGTGGTCCCCCCCGGCGGGAATGGCACTACGAGACGAATCGCTCGAGAAGGATAGTCCTGCGCCTGAGCGAGCCCGGGCGCGGCCCAGGTACCGAACAGGATCGCGGCAAGGGCGGGGAGCGCGCGCAGGCGCGCTCGATGGTCTTTGAGATGCATGGGGACTCCCTGAAATCAACCGAAATGACGCTCGGTATCGAAGATCCGCTCGACCGTCTTGTTTTCCTTGCTGTCGCCATGCATCGGCTGGCCATCGCGATCGAGTCGGGTCGGACGCGGCATCCGGTGATTGGCAGGCGTTCCAACCCTCAGTAGCACGAGGGGCTGATCGCCCGTCGCATGAAACCGATAGAGACTGCCCCGCGGCAGCATGATGCCCTGCAAAGGCTCGAGGGTCAGTGCCTCGCCGGCGGGCCCGAAGAACGCGGCCTGCCCCTGGAGCACCACGAAAGCGTGATCCTCATGCGGATGGGCGTGCAGCTCGTTCTCGCCGCCCGAGGCGTAGACCTTCAACACCAGGGTCAGCTGATCGGTCGCCGCAAGCGGCGTATCGCTTCGCCCCTGCTTGAGGAGCGGCGTGCGCAGACTGAACGCACTGGGGCTCGGCCGCTCGGCAAGCGCCTGCAGCTTTCGCCAGATATCGACAACATCATCGGCGACCGGCATCACTCGCGCTTCAAGACTCATCGGCTCAACTCCCGCAGCAATGGGTTCGCGGATGCTAGGTGCCGCTGACCGACCGTGTCAATGCCCGTTACAGCGACCTTGGCCGAATCCAGTTGCCACACACGAAGTCGCAGATCAATAATCCAAACCTGTCCACCTCGACGATCGATGGAGCAATCGCCTTGGAAATCCGTCCGCTACGCCCCGAGTTCGGCGCCGAGATCGTCGGAGTTGATCTCAGCCAGGAGCTCGATACAGCACTCTTCGAGGCGATCGAATCGACCTACAACGAGCGCGGCGTACTGCTCTTTCGCAATCAGCGGCTGAGCGACGATCAATTGGTGCGGTTCAGTCGGCGTTTCGGCGAACTGGAAGTGCACTCCCTGCGTGAATACGTCAAACCCGAACACCCTGAAATCTTCATCCTTTCCAATATCGTCGAGCAGGGGCGACCGATCGGCAACAAAGATGCCGGCGGTACCTGGCATACCGACCTCTCCTACGTGAAGGCACCGAGCCGCGGGTCGATTCTCTATGCGCTTGAAGTGCCGCATGACGATCGGGGCGAAACGCTCGGCGGAACTTGCTTCACAAGTTCAGCGCATGCGTACGACCGGCTGCCAGAAGGTCTTAGGGAGCGCCTCGCCAGCCTGCGGGCCGTTCACGGACTCTGGGAACGGCACGAAAAGGATCGAATCGCTGCAGGTCAACCAGAGATGATTATCCGGGACCCGGCGCGTCGCGCAGCCGTGCCCGACGTCATCCACCCAGTGATCCGCACCCACCCCAAGACCGGCCGCAAGTGCCTTTATGTCAACGAAGGTCAGACCACCCGGATCGTCGGTCTGCCCGAGGACGAGAGCCGTTCCTTGCTTGACCAGCTGTTTGCACACACCGTCGAACCCGCCTACGTCTACACGCATCGCTGGCAGGTTCGCGACGTCGTGATGTGGGACAACTGCTCGATGCTGCATCG
>CAZAVT010000220.1:0-6075 GCA_964488395.1 uncultured Burkholderiaceae bacterium
GCCGTCACCATTGTCGAGCACACCGATTCCGTCTGGAGTCCCGTTGAACACATAGCCATTATTGGCCCGCTCCCCGGCGGCGATGACTTCGCGGAACGACGCGCGCCCTTCGGTCGAAATGAGGTAAGTCGGCGGCGGCATTCCATAAGTAGGGTCTGCGACAACAGTCGCAGTGGGGATCACCATCAGGACCAGGTCGCCCATTTCGACCTGACTGGTTGGCGAGGCCACCGCTTTATGAATCTGGTCGGCGACCATGAAGTAGCTGAATTTGGAGGTGTCGTAGCCGTTCACGCCGGCGAGCATGCTGGTGATCTCGATGACGCCGGAGGACTCTTCGTCGTTGGTGATCTTGTTGGCGCCGGTAAAGAGTGCCGGATCGTGCTGGGCGATTTCGACGAGGGTGTCAGAGGCGGGGTTGTAGCGCCAGATCTTGGCTGATCGGTCGATGGCGCCCGGGTCCTCCTGAAGCACCAGCGTGCCGTCGGCGGCCACGGCCACGTTATCGAGCATTACCTGGCCTTCGCTGCCGTCAAGCAGCATGCGGATCGTACCGCCGGTCTCGGGGGCAGCGGGATTGGTGAAGTCGAGTGCCCAGAGCCGGCTTGGGGTTGTTGCCGAGGCAGTGGTCACGAAGTAGAAGGTCTTGCCGTCAGTGCTCCATGCGCCGTCCTCCGGTCGCATGAAGTTGGTCACGAGCTTGGTCTTGCTGTCGGCATTGAGATCCGCGCCGGTCTTTGCCTTGACGTCGCCCAGGTCCACCAGGGTGAAGGTGGCGGAGCCGTTGACCAGACCCAGTCCGGTTTCGCTTGCAGCCGTCATCGTGCCAGTTTCCTGGGCCAGCGTAGTGCCGGTGCCGACCTTGACCCCGAACAGCTTGCCACCGGCAAGGCCTGCTTGCTGGATGGCATTGCCAGTGCCCGTCGCTGACTTGTCGCCAATGTAGAAATAGACCTGACCGTCCACGCTCGAGTCATCGAGTGCGGCGACCACGGTCTTGGTCTGGGCGATCGGGTTGGCGACCAGATTCTCGAAGGAGAGATTGCCCAGCGACGGGAGTTCGTAGACTTTGCCGGCGTCCGTTCCTGTCACCACATGGGCGAACGCCCGGCCTTCGGCACCGGCTTCCTCGCCGGTCAGGTAGATCCGGCCGGCGTAGCCGGTGGTGGAGGTCTTGAAGGCGGTCTCGGGGGCGAGATCGCCCGAGCAGAAGCGGTTAAAGGCGGTGGTGGTCCCCGATGTCCAGGTCGAGCCGTCCGCCGATGCAAGGAACAGGTTCGTGGCCGACTGCAGGAAGTCCTTGCCCGCGAGGACCGAGAGGGTCAGCTTATCGATCGTGAGCTCGGAGACATAGGCACCTTTCGATCCGTGAGCCCGTACGTCACCTGCGGTATTGCCGAACTCATGATTGACCAGCACCTTGAGTGTGCCGTCACCATTGTCGAGCACACCGATTCCGTCTGGAGTCCCGTTGAACACATAGTCATTATTGGCCCGCTCCCCGGCGGCGATGACTTCGCGGAACGACGCGCGGTCCAGGGTGGGGACCAGAAAACCGGATGCACCGAAGGCCGCATCTGGATCGAACCCAATCGGACCCACTGGCGCCGCGGCATATTGGGCGATCGTCGCCGCGGCGCCATAGTCCAGCGCTTCTGGGACCGACGCACTGAGCGCGTAACCGCCGCCGGGGACATCTGCCAGGTAGCGGAAGTTCTCGCCATTCGCCTTCATCGGGTAGTTGTCACCCCCCTGGGCGAGGTAATTGAGCGTGACGACTGAGAAGGTCGCTGGCGCACCCGCCAGTTTTACGCCATTGTCGTAGAGACCGACACGCGATCCGTCCGCTGCAATCAGGGCGACATCCATCACGCGAGATCCTGCGGCCATACGCGGATCCCAGGAGAACGACAAACCACCGACTTGGGGGAAGCGGCCCTGAAGCGTTCCCGCGGCAACTCCATGCTCCAGAATGGCCTTCAAGCCCTCGGGGGTTGTGTCGAAGAGCATGAGCTGATTATTGAAGCGTAGCGAATTCTCGACGTCGAGCAAGGAAACCGAGTTATCCGAAGGTGCGAGTTTGTCCACCGATCCATCGAGCTTGACATTCGAGACCATACCGATCGGCGCACGGATGCCGCCGCCGTTCTTGAGCGAAACGATCAGGCTGGATCCGCCGGGGGCTCCCAGAGCTTGCCGCGCCGCGAACAGGTTGGCATCCGCTGAAAGGTTCCCCAGGTTGGTCTCCTCCGACCTGACCGAGGTCCGCTCGCCCTCGAGGTAGACCGTCGAATAGCCGAAGACATTGCCGTCCTTGACGGAAATGACCGATTGCACTGCATCGGTAAGTGTCTTCACGATGCCGCCGCGGGCTCCAGTGGCGTAAGCGTTTGTCGCAAGGGTCGACTCGCTGACGCCCCAAGCGGCTGCGACACTGGCATCTGTGGCCGCGTAGGCACCGTTGATGGAGACATTGGCCGAAATGCTCGCCGGGATGAGTTTCCCGTCCTCGTCAAAGTCGACGACCAGCCGGCCGAGGTAGGTGAACTCATTGTCAGTGCTCACCACCAGCGTCGTAGTGCCGTCCTTGTCTCGAGTCACGAAGGGGTAGCTCTCGGTGAAGTTGGCCGCGTGGCCCCCCATCGCAACAGCGGTGTCGGTGGCATCACCCGTGCGGGTGTGCGAGCCGGCCGCCACGATGATGTCGACCCCCGAAAGCCTGGTTGCCAAGAGCTTCTCGTTGGCGAGCACCTGCAGATGCGACAGCAGGATGATCTTGTTGACGCCCTGGGCAGTGAGATCGTCGATCACGGGCTGCAACTGAGTCGCCAGCAAGTTCATGTCGTCGTATTCGCCGTTGGGGCCCGGTCCTTTCGGAAACCCGATGACTTCCGTCCCTGAGGGTGAGGAGATGGCCTCGAGGATCTGCGTCGTGACTCCCACCAGGCCAATCTTGGCGCCGTTCTCGATCAAAATTGCCGATGGGACGATTTTCCCCTTGCGGTCCGAGGCCAGCTCGAGACCGGGCGTCGTCACGCTATTCACGAACAGCGGATTGAGCGCGCTATCGCCTGAGAAGTCGAGGTTAGCCGTGATGTACGGGAACTGGGCGCCCTTCGACCCACTCGAGCCCGCAATAGCACCTGCCAGGACATTGGACCCAAGGTCGAACTCGTGATTACCCACTGCGGAGGCTTCCACCCCGATCGCGTTATGGATCGCGATATCGACCGCAGCAATTGGCACGGTCGCCGTTGCCCCGAGGGTGCCACCAGCGACGCTATTGAGCGCAGCAATCAACGCGGGGTCCGTCCCTCCTGCGAGGAAAGGCCCTGGGATGAAATTATCGCCCCCTGCGAGGGTGATGCTATTAGGGTAAGCGTCCTCGAAGCGATCGACGAGCGCTGCCAGCCGGGGCGCCGTTGTCGGTGCGAGCAAACCCGCTTCGGCATCGGAAAAGTGGAGCAACTGCAGCGTGAAGACTTTCTGGGTCAGGGCGGTCCGCTGGCCAGACGCAATCGAATCCAGCGTCGCTGCTGCAGTGATCTTTGCGGACAGTGCCGAAAGATTCTCAAGCGTGTTGATCGCCGCCGACTTGAGGTTTGCCCCATTGACGCTGATGCCGGCAACTCCCGCTTGAGCGGCGACCGAATTGATCACTGAGCTGGCTGTGTCGGTGATCTTGGCGGCAGACAGCGAGCCTGCCGGCATCGATTTGGCCATCTCCGAAAAGATGCCTGCGGCAATCTCGTCGTGCTTGTCCGCCGAAACGCCCGCGATCTGCTGAATCTTGGCCGTTAGGGTGCTGACCATCGTCGCGATGATTACGCCAGCCTTTTGTACATCGATCGCCCCTGCCAGATTTGCCGAACTGCCCGCAACCGGGTCGAGGGTGGTCAGGTCGATTTTTCCCTTGAGCGATGAAAGTCCAACTGCGTCCAGAACCTGTTCTTGAGCGGCAGCCAGTGTCAGTCCCTTGCTCTGCATGACTTCAGCGACGAGCGTCGTCAACGGCGTAACAGCCGTCGATCCGGACGGCGCCTTGAGCACACCGGTGAAATCGGTATCGGTCGAGATGTCGCGGCCACCGATCGACACTACCGGGCCGGCAATACCCAGTGGTAGAGTGAAATTCCCCAGGGCGTCCGACCGGGTCACCGGTTCCCCGCTGTCGGGCTGCCCATTCAAGTTGACGTCGATGAAGACCGTCGCCCCGGCTAGATAGCCATCGATAATCTTGCCGGTCATCGTCGGGGCGGGCTTGGAGCGGGTCGCGGAAGCAACGGCTGCGGCGCCAAGCCCCGCCAGGAGACCCGGAACGACCCAGGCCGCGGAGGCTGCCCCCGAGCTTGTTCCTGTGGAGAATACGACCTGAGAGGCGGAGCTTGCAGTCTGCGCCGCGACGTCAGGCTGGGTGGCGGCGCCGACGGGTTGAGCTTGGGCCAATTCAATGGGCCCCAGCGTTGAGAGCGGCGTGGCTGACTCGACTGCACTGATTGGAGCCTCATTGGACAAATCAGGTGCTGGGTCGTCGATCGCGGTCTCGGGTGTCCGGGGATTGACTGCTGATTTCGAGCGGTTTTTCTGGCTGGTAACCAGTGGTTCGACGGGATCGAACAACGCGAGTGGCTGTTGATTCAGGCCTGGCTTCGATGAAGGTCTGCGGGGGACGCCGCGGTTCGTGGTGGCGGTGCGGACGGGGGCAGAGAAATCATTCGGAAGCGACGTTGTCATGGGCAGCCTCAGTTGGTTGACGCCCGGAGACTAAAGTCGGTTTTTGACGATTTCGTGTCATTGCCGTTTTTCATCGGAGAAGCGACTCACCGCGCAATGCGGATCAGGCGATCCCAGCGCATTTGGCATCGGCGTCCAAGACGGGCAGAATCGATCCGTCTTCTCTTCCCATGACAGGAGCCCATCGATGTCCCGCCAACTTGCGCTCGACCGCATCGCGCAGCACTTCGACAGTGGCGATTTCATGCGCGACCTTGCCCGCCGCGTCGCCATCAAGACCGAAAGTCAGATCCCCGAATCGCACCCCTTCCTGCGCAGCTATCTGACCGATGAGATTGGCCCTGCTTTCGAGGCCATGGGCTACAGCATTCAGATCCTGGACAATCCGGCAGGCGTCGCAGCCCCGTTCCTGGTTGCCCGGCGGATCGAGGCAGCCCACCTGCCCACCGTCCTCAGCTATGGTCATGGCGATGTGATCCGCGGACTGGATGCCCAATGGGAGCCGGGACTGAGCCCCTGGAAGCTGACCCAGGTGGGCAAGCGCTACTACGGCCGCGGCACGGCCGACAACAAGGGCCAGCATTCGATCAACATGGCTGCCCTGCGCACGGTGATCCAGACCCGCGGTAAGCTGGGCTTCAATTCCATCTTCATGATCGACACGGGCGAGGAGATCGGCTCACCGGGTCTTCACGAATTTGCCCGTCGGCACCGCGACCTCTTGAAAGCGGACCTGCTGATCGGATCAGATGGCCCGCGCCTCGCGCCCGACTCGCCCACGCTTTTCATGGGCACGAGGGGCGCGCTCAACTTTGATCTCGTGATCGAGATGCGCTCCGGTGGACATCACTCTGGTAACTGGGGCGGGCTCCTGGCCAACCCCGGCGTCATCCTTTGCCATGCGATTGCCAGCATCATCGGCGCTGACGGCCACGTCCAAGTGCGTGACATCCTGCCCGATCGCATCCCTGATTCGGTACGGCGCTCTCTCCAGGATGTGGCTGTTGAGCCAGGCCCGGACGGCCCCGAGATCAACGAGTGGTGGGGCGAGCACGGTCTGAGCACCGCCGAAAAGGTCTTCGCCTGGAACACTTTCGAAGTACTGGCCATGAGCACCGGTAACCCGGAGCGTCCGGTCAATGCCGTACCGCCCCGCGCCAAGGCTCACTGCCAGATCCGATTCACTGTTGACAAGGATCCGCTCAGCTTCATGCCAGCCTTGCAGGCCTTCCTGGACGCCAAGGGTTTTGGCATGGTCAAGGTGGTCGGCCCGAGCCACGAGATCATGAATGCGACCCGACTCGACCCGCACGGCCTGGACGCGTTGTTCGAGGAGGAGCG
>CAZAVT010000221.1:0-3794 GCA_964488395.1 uncultured Burkholderiaceae bacterium
GTTGCAGCGTGACGCGGAAACCCCCGTGGCAGAACTCGCCGAGCGGCTGGGCCTGTCGACGTCGTCGTGCTGGCGTCGAATCCAGCGACTGCGGGAGGCGCGGGTGATCACCGGGCAGGTCGCCCTCGTCGATCCCCAACAGGTCAATGTTGGGGTGACCGTTTTCGTCTCGATCAAGACCAGTCGGCATTCGCCGGAGTGGTTTGAACGCTTCAGGGCGGTTGCCGAATCGATTCCTGAGGTGGTCGAGTTCTACCGGATGAGTGGCGATGTCGATTACCTGCTGCGGGTGGTTGTGCCAAACATCGCTGCCTACGATTCGGTCTATAAGCGGCTGACTCGTGGGACCGATCTCGCCGACGTGAGTTCGAGCTTTGCGATGGAGGAAATCAAGTTCACCACCGCTCTGCCGCTCGATTACGCCTGATCCAGGGGGCAGCAAGGTCCGCCGCGTTCAATGGGTCCCCGGATAGGCGCCGCCATCGATCAACAGATTCTGACCCGTCACGAACGAGGCCTGCGCGCTGCACAGCCAGGCGCAGGCTTGGCCGAATTCCCATGGATCACCCAGCCGACCGGCAGGAATGGCACGGGCGCGCGCGGCCAGCGTGTCCTCAAGCGACTGACGCTCCCGTGTGGCCATTGCCTGGGCCGTTGCGCGCACCCGATCCGTATCGAAGACCCCGGGCAGCAGGTTGTTGATGGTGACGTTGTGACGCACGGTCTGACGGGCAATACCAGCCACGAAGCCGGTGAGGCCCGAGCGCGCGCCGTTGGACAGCCCCAGTACCTCGATCGGCGCCTTGACCGAGTTCGAGGTGATATTGACGATGCGTCCAAACCCGCGTCCGATCATGCCGTCCACCGTCGCCTTGATGAGTTCGATCGGCGTGAGCATGTTGGCATCGAGCGCTGCGATCCAGTCCTCGCGCTCCCAATTGCGGAAGTTGCCTGGCGGGGGGCCGCCCGCGTTGGTGATCAGGATATCGACCTGGGGCGCAGCCGCGAGCACCTTCGCTCGGCCTTGTGCCGTGGTGATGTCGGTCGCGATCGTCCGCACTTCGACGCCACTGTGGTTGCGGATCTGTGCAGCTGAGGCCTCGAGTACGTCGGCTGAGCGGGCGTTCATGACCAGGTTCACGCCCTCGCTCGCCAGCGATATCGCGCAGCCATAACCCAGCCCCTTGCTCGATGCACACACAACGGCCCAGCGACCCGTGATGCCAAGATTCATCTCAGTGCTCCTAACGGGGGTATGCCCAGATTGTTTCAGGCCTCGATCTTGACGATCGTGTCGAAGTATTCGGTACGTCGTGTGCCGCGCGGCTTGGCCGCCTCTCCCGGATCCCAGGCGATGAAGGTGGGCTGCCCCAGCAGATCGATTGGTAGCACCATGGCCCGCACGAACGCGCTTGCCGGCGCGACATTGCGTCCGATCACGGGATCGTGGCCCGTCTCGAACCAGGCGTCGCCTGGTTCGAGACGCCGTAGCTCCGGTCCGATTTCGGCGACCAGCCGACCCTTGTAGAGGCGGCGGATCCCGGGCGCCTTGTGTCCATGACGGGGGGTCTCGACCTCTGGATCAAACTCGACCCGGTCGACACGGAGCACCAAGGGACGCAACGGGTCAAGATCGACTTCATGGGCGAGTACGCAGCGTGCCTGGTCGGCGCGATCCATGGCGGCAACCGGCGTGGCCGAGAGCTCGAAGCTCCAAAGCTCGCCAACACCATCGATGCTGAGATTGCCGGTGAACAGCGCGCAGTCGGTCGCAGCGAGCTCGCGCGATGCTTCACGGTCGCTCTTCACGGTCAATCGGCCTGAACGGACAAACAGTGCACGCGGCGCCGCTCGCCGCTCGAGCGATGGATTCACCGAGTCTTCGAAAAGGGAAAGTCTGACCGTCATGTTGGCGTGTATCCCAGAGTCGTTGGTACCGACTGGCACTCGCTCAGCCGGCGTCGATGCGTTCGCGCAGCGATCGGCCGAGGACCATGACTGCGAACGAGGAGGCAAGCAGGAAAAGGCCAGGCCAGAGCGAAATCCACCAGGCCACCATGATGAAATTTTTCCCTTGTTCGAGAATCGCGCCCCAGTCCGGCGTGGGTGGCGCGACGCCCAGCCCCAGGAATCCGAGGGCGGCCTCGATCTGCAGGGCCAGCGGGAACAGGATCACGTATTGCATGAGGACCAGCGGCAGCACATTGGGGGTCACCTGCCGAAGCAAAATCGAGGCCTCACCAAAGCCCAGCGCTCTCGACGCTTCGACATAGGTCCGGGCTCCCTCGGCCATCGCGCCTGAGCGCGCGATCCTGAAAAACATCGGCAAGTAGACGATGGCGAGCGCTAGCACCAGGTGATCGGCGCCAGGTCCTAGAATGCCGGTGATGACCACGCCAGCGATGATCGGTGGAAAGGTCAGGATCACATCGATCAGTCGGGCGAGGGTTTGGTCGATCAGGCCGCCGACAAAGCCCGAGATCAGTCCGAGCGCAGCACCCGCAAGGGCTGAGATCAGCAGCGCTCCAGCGACCAAGCCCAGCGTGATCCGGGTCGCGTGTACGACCCGCGCGAACAGGTCACGGCCAACATCGTCGGTGCCGAACCAGTGCTGAGCCGACGGTGGCCGCAAGGCCCTGCCAGGGTCGACCGCGAGCGGCGATTGACTCGCAATCCATTCCGGGGCGACGATCAAGAGCGCGAGCACCGCAAGCAGCAGGATGCTCAAGAGGCGACTGGCGGGCGCGTCGAGGACCCGCTTTGCGAGGCTTGTGGCCGATGTCATCGACGCAACCGAGGATCGATCAGGCCGTAGAGCGCGTCGACCGCCAGATTGACCGTGATGGCGATCAGCACGACAAAGAGCAGGGCCCCCTGCACCACCGGATAGTCACGCCCCTGGATGCCTGAGAGGATCAGCCGTCCAAGTCCCGGCAACGAGAACAGGGACTCGATCACAACCGTTCCGCCCAGGATCTGGATCAGGATCATGCCCATGAAGGTCACGAGCGGGATCAGAATATTGCGCAGGCAATGCTTGAAATAGACCGCCGCAGGCGGTAGGCCCTTCGCGAAGGCCGCTCGGACGTAATCTCGTCGCAGCTCGCCGATCATGCACTCCCTGACGAAGTGGCTGTAGGCCGCCGCCTGAAGCAAGGCAAGACTGAGCACCGGCAAGAGCACGATCGAGAGATTGTCGGAGAGATCCTCCCCCGGCGAGCGCCAGGTGAAAGGGGGGGACCAGTTGAAGATTGCCGAGGCGCCGACCAGGAGCATCAACCCAACCCAGAAGACTGGTGCCGACAGGCCAATCAGGTTGAAGGCCTGAATCGCCGTATCGATCCGACGACCCTCGTAAATACCCGCAATAACCCCTAACGGAACACCGATCAGCGTGGCAAGCATCAGTGTGAGCACAGCAACCTGGAGGGTCACCGTAAAGGCCTCACCGATCATGCGTGTGACCGGTTGGCCCTGGTACCAGCTTCGTCCGAGATCGCCCTGCAGAACCCGGGCGAGCCAGTCTAGAAACTGGGTGTGCAGGGCCTGATCGAGCCCGAAAAATCCGCGCAATGCCGCCGAGGCAGTCGGGTCGCTGGTCTGTCCAAGCATCTGGCCAACGATGTCGCCCGGTACCGAACGCATCAGCACGAATACGATCAGGCTCGAGACGAGCGCTGCCAGCGCAGCGCTCGCCAGCCGAGGCAACAGGAAACGCAGCATCAGCGATACGGCTCGTCCAGCGTCAGTTCGGCACCCAGGCCTTGACCAGGCCGAAATACCAGCCGGTCGGA
>CAZAVT010000221.1:3804-6060 GCA_964488395.1 uncultured Burkholderiaceae bacterium
GCTGCTGGTGGTTACGCAGCCGATCGCGCTCGACGGTCAGCAGGTCGGACGAGAACATCATGATGGTCGGGACGCTGCTCGCGAGCATCTTCTGGAATTCGTTGTAGATCTCGCGTCGCTTGGCATAGTCGGATTCTTCGCGGCCCCGGTCCAGGAGAGTGCTCGCGGCCGCATTGTTCCAGTTACGGAAGTCAGCCCCCATCGGCGCAGCGCGGAAGTGCCGGTAAAAGAGTAGGCTGGGATCGGGCGAGGACGGCCAGTCGTTGAAAGTGAACCCCATCTGTTTGCTCTGAAAATTGCGCGCCCAGACGCCGAGCTCGACCTTCTTGATGTTGACCCTGATCCCAATGAGCTTGAGTTGCTCGGAGATCAGCACCGCGGCCGCATCCATCCAGTCGTAGGTGATGATGGTCGTGAGATCGATCTCGAAACCATTGGGGTGGCCGGCTTCGGCGAGCAGCTTGCGCGCTCGGTCCAGATCCACTTTTTGATTCGGTACCTCGGTCAGTGGCAGTCCCCAGCGATCCTGCATGCCCGCGACCATCGTGCCGAGTACCTGGCCGTAGCCGGCGATCGAGGCTTTCATCACCGCCTCCTTGTCGATCGCGAGGGCGATCGCCTGGCGGACCCGCTCATCCTTGAGGATCGGGTGCTCCGAACCCAGGTCGATGCTCTTCTGGTTCATCGAGGGCGTACGCACCAGCTTCAGTCCAGCGACGCTGGTCAGCTGTTCCGCATCCTGAGGCCGTGTGAAGATGCCCATATCGATCCGACCGCTGCGGGCCGCGACCACCATCGCGGCGGAATTGGGCATGAACGCGAAGGTGACTTCGTCGAGGTGCGGCAGTCCCTTTTGCCAATAGTCCTGGAATTTCTCAAACACCAGGACGGAATTCTGCCGGAACTGCTTGAGCTTGAAGGGCCCCGTTCCCACCGATTGCTGGTTGAGCCGCGCTCGGGCATCGGGCGTTGCGAAATAGTCCTTTGGGATCACGCCGCCATAGCGGTGCGTCAGCGTGATGGGCAATAGACCGTTGCGGCTCGAGAGCTTGATCACCACGGTGTGCGCATCTGGAGCATCGATCGACTGGATGGTCGACAGGTCGCCTGCGCCTGGCGAGCCGTTCTTAGGGTCGCGCAGGTAGTCGTAGCTGTACTTCACATCCTCCGCGGACATGGTCTGCCCGGTATGGAACTTGACGCCTTGGCGCAGCTTGATCGTGTAGGTCAGTCCATCCGGTGACACGGCATAGCTTTCGGCAAGCAGGGGAATGGCTTCGCCGCTGGCGCTTTCGTAGAACAGGCCCTGATAGGACAGCACCGTGACCCGGATTCGTGCGTCAGCCGCCTGATGGTAGGGGTCCATCGCCGGTGGTTCGGTGAGCGAGCCGATGGTCAACCGTCCGCCGGAGCGGGCGGACGGATCGCTCTTGCCATAAATCAATGCCTCGCCGGACGCCTGCGCGAACGCGCTTGCGGCCATCGTCCCGGCCACGAGCCATGTCGCAAGCCGCGCGGTCCATTTATTTGCAGCCATCATGGGTTCTCCTCCTGGTTGTTTTGCAATGGCCGGGGTCAGCGCCTTCCCCCAGCATGTTGGGGCACAGTATCACCCCGGTTCTTCAGCCCTTGAATGCGAATACGAATTCCACCTCGATCGGAACGGCACGCGGCAGCTCGGCCATGCCGACAGCAGAGCGCGCGTGGCGGCCTGCTTCGCCGAAGATCTCCAGAAGCAGCGACGACGCGCCGTCCATGACGGCGGGCTGTTCGATGAAGCCCGGGGCGCTCGCGACAAAGCCTGTGACCTTGACCACCCGCGCGATCCGGTCGAGCGAGCCTAGCTGAGCCTTCATGAGGGAGAGCGCGTTGAGCACACAAAGCCGGGCCGCCTCCCTGCCTTCGTCGACGCTGACGCCAGCGCCGAGCTTACCCTGCGGCAAGGTGCCGTCGGGCCGCCAGGGTAACTGGCCTGATACCCAGGCGAGATCGCCGTGACAGGCCACCGGAACGTAGGCGTAGGCGGGTGCTTTGGGCACTGGGAGCTGGATCCCGAGTTGGGCCAATCGTGCTTCGATACTCATGGGTTTATCCCTCTTTCAGATCGTTGAGCAAGTCGTTGAGTGTGCTCGTCAGGTCATGCCGATGGCGCCAGCCTGTGTCCCGTTCGACCCGCGCCTGGCTCACCAGTGGATAGACGATGGCCGGATCCACTGTCTTGATCATGGCCCGGAATCCAGGCGACAGTGCGGCCAG
>CAZAVT010000222.1:0-6054 GCA_964488395.1 uncultured Burkholderiaceae bacterium
TTCTCTTTCTTGATGAGCTGCCCGAGTTCTCACGCAGCGTGCTGGAAGCGCTCCGCGAGCCGCTCGAGACCGGCCGTATCACCCTGTCTCGGGCAGGCCACCAGATCGACCTGCCTGCGCGCTTTCAGCTGGTCGCCGCGATGAACCCCTGTCCCTGCGGCTACCTCGGGTCGGAGCGCTGTCGCTGCTCGGCCGAGCGGGTGCTGCGCTATCAGTCCCGGATCTCCGGGCCGCTGATCGATCGTCTTGACCTCCTGCTCATGGTTCTGCCGGTCGACGAGTCGACCCTTACGGGTCAGGCGGATCGGCAAACCAGCGCCGAACGCGCCGACGGTATTCTCGCGGCTCACGTCCGGCAACTCGATCGTCAGGGCTGTGCCAATGCGCTTCTCGATGCGCCGGCGATCGATCGCCATTGTCCATTGGACACGCCCGCGAGCGACTTGCTGCTGCGCACGGCGCGACGACTGCGTTGGTCATCGCGCGGCCTGCACCGCGTTCTGCGGGTCGCTCGGACAGCGGCCGACCTGGACGGCTCGGGACCGATCGAAACCCGCCATGTGGCTGAAGCGATTGGTTTGCGACGCGCGCTTGTGCTCGCCCAGGCCGCCGATCCGCCCGCACCTGGCACGAGCTCCTAGCCTCCCACGGTCCTCGGTGCAGCGCTCAGTGCGACGGCGCGCGCTCGCGCGGTACGATCCGCCAGCCGACCATGAGTGCGTAAGCAAGCAGCTGCAACACCAGCCATACCCCCATCGCCGCCCGATAGGCCGGAGCCCCCGGCCCGATCGCCGCGACGCCCGCCATCAGGTCGATGACGACGCCAAACAGCCATTGCGTCAAGAACATCCCGACAAACATCATCAGGTTCGACGCTGAAAAGGCCCGGCCCGTCAGTTCAGGGGGGAAGGTAAGGCTCAGGTGGCTTTGGGTGATCATGAAACTGGTGGACCCGACTGCGAGCGGCAGCCACAAGAGCCATGCCCAGGGTCCGGAGGCCATGCTGATTGCGGCGAGCGACAGCAGCATGAGCGCGCCACCCCAGGCGACCAGCCGCGGGACCGTCCAGCCACGCTGCACCCAGCGCGGCAGTAAGGCGCCAAACACCAGATAGGTGCTCATCAGCAGCAGATTCATCACGAAGAGCGCCTGAGCGCTCGCTGCAGGCGACATCCCGAGCACCTGCATGAACCAAGGCCCGGCCCACAGTCCCTGGAAGGCGATGAAGCTCGACTGCACGACCATCAGCGCAACGACATAGCGCCAGAAATAGGGTTCGCCGAACACCTGCCGGTAGCCCCCCCACTGCCGGGCGAGGCTTTGCACGGGTTGGGCGGGCTCTGCGGGCAGCAGCCACCAAAGCGCCAAAGCCACCAGCGCCAGCAGCGCTGCCACGATCATGAAAATGCCGCGCCAGCCGACGATGGGCAGCAGGGCGTGCGCCGGAATGGTGGCGCAAAGTGCGCCCAACGAACCCGCGACCAGGATCCAGGCGGCCAGCTGCTGCTGACGCTGTGGTTCGTACCAGAAGCGAAACGCTCGAAGCGCCGCCATCAGCGCCCCGCAGACACCCACGCCAATCAGGGCCCGGCTGAGCCAGAGCATCCAGGCAGCGGTCGACAACGCAAACGACAGGCAACCCATGGCAGCCAGGGCGAGCAACAGCGCGTTGGTACGCCGGGAGCCAAACCGGTCCAGCCAGACTCCCAGTGGCAGCTGAAGGATCGCGAAACTGAAAAAGTACGCGCTCGCAAGCGCGCCGAGCTCAGCGTTCGTGAGCCCAAATTCCTCGACCAGAGAGGGCGCGATGACCGCATTGATCGCTCGAAGCGCGTAGGAGAGCAGCAACCCGGCCGCAAAGCACAGGAACACCCGAACGGCCACGCCGCCCCTCAGGATCTCGGTCAAGGTGGACTCACTCCATCAGTCGAAAGGAATCGAGCAGGGTCTCGGATTCGGCGACCCGGTTCTCAGGACCCATCGCGACGACCTGCCACAGCTGCTCGCCCCGGGCCACGAAAAGGGCGAGCATGCGGATCGCCTGGCCACCCACGAGCCCCTTGGCCTCGATGCGCAGCGCGGGCTCACGCCCGAGCGACCGACCCGACGCATCAACGACCATCACACTCGTGGCGCGCTCCACACTTGCTGAAGCGCCGATGTTGCGCAGCATCCCCGAGCGCATCTGCGCGAGCACGCGCGCGGGCCGTTCGGGATCCCCTGTGGCAAGCACGACGCGACCCACCGTGAAAAGACTGGTGTCGACGCGCGCGCCGGTCATGTCCATGGTGAGCGTGAGGCCGTCGAGTTCGATGGCGCGGCTCAAGCTCGCAGGGCGATCCGGCATCAGGACCAGGTAGCCCTGCCCTTCAGGACGAACTTCGCGCCAATTGAAGCGGGGTGCGCAGCCGATGCTGACGAGGAGGATGATGCCGATCAGCAGGGCCAGGCCGAGACCTCGGCCCGATCGCACCGGGCGGGCTCGAAAAGCGGTATACATCTGTCAATGTTAGCAACCTCCTCATCCTTTGCAGGACACAGACCATGTTGTTCGAATTCAGGAGTCGCGCCGCCGGCACGGTGATCATGACCGATGCCGTCGGCCGGCAGATGTTGCAAGCCCTCGGACGAGAGCCCGAGCCCCGCGGCGTTCTCACCGCGGCGCAGCTACCCCAGGCGATCGAGAGCCTGCGGGCTGCCGTGGCGGCCGAGCGAGCGGAGATCGAGCGCAGCCAGGCAAGCGCAACGCCGGCGCGCTCAGCGCACGACGCGCAGACCGAGCCCGCGGCCATCGTCAGCTTCGCCCAGCGTGCGCAACCGCTCATCGAGATGCTCGAGCGGTCGGCGGCAGCGGGCCGCGATGTGACCTGGGGCGTCTGAGCGTACAGCCCTGTCCAGCCGCCATGGCACACTGCGGATCGCCTCACTCGACCGAAGCGACCGCGCAGGAGTCCGCCATGCAGATCATCACCGCCGATGAAGCCGCTCGGCTGATTGCCGACCGCTGGACCGTGGCCAGCGCCGGCTTCGTTGGCGCCGGGCATGCCGAGGCCGTGACCGAGGCGATCGAGCGACGTTTCCTGGCTGAGGGCGCGCCCCGCGACCTGACCCTCGTGTACTCGGCCGGCCAGGGCGACCGGGCCCACCGCGGGGTCAACCACTTTGGGCACCCGGGACTCACGAGCCGCATTATCGGCGGCCACTGGCGCTCTGCGCCAATGTTGTCGCGCCTTGCGCTCGAGGAACAAGCCGAAGCCTACAATTTTCCTCAGGGCGTGATCACCCACCTCTATCGAGCGATCGCTGCCGGAGCGCCCGGTGTGATCACCCGGGTCGGGCTCAACACATTCATTGACCCCCGCTTCGGCGGGGCTGCACTCAATGCGCGCAGCACGGCACCGCTCATCGACCTGATCCAGATCGACGGTGAGCCCTTCCTGCGCTATCGGCCATTTGCGATCGATTGCGCCCTGGTGCGAGGCACCCGGGCTGACCGCCGCGGCAACATCACCTGCGAGGAAGAGCCGTTTCACCACGAGATGCTTGCCATTGCCCAGGCCGCGCGCAACAGCGGCGGCATCGTGATCGCCCAGGTGAAGCACCTCACCGAGCGCCATGAAAACGCCCGGGAGGTGCGTCTACCCGGCATCCTGGTCGACTTCCTGGTCGTCGCGGGCGAGCACCCCGAACACCATTCGATGACCTTCGGCGAATACCTCAATCCCGCCTACACTGGTTCGGCGCCGCGCCCACCCGTGACCGCCGGCATGGAGGGCGCCTCCGACCGGTCACACCAGGCCCAGGAGCGCAGCCCCGATGCAAGCCCCGCAGCCGCCCCTGCGGCGCTCACCGCGCGCACCATCGTCCAGCGCCGCGCGCTACTCGCGCTCCTTGAGGCCCGGCCGCAGGTGGTCAACCTCGGCGTGGGCATGCCCGCGGGCGTGGGCGCCATCGCCCGGCAGGAGGGGGTCGATTCCTTTGTACTGACGGTCGAAGCGGGCCCGATCGGCGGCACGCCGGCCGATGGGCTGTCCTTTGGCGCCTCTGCCTATCCAGAGGCCATCGTGGACGAGCCGGCGCAGTTCGACTTCTATGACGGCGGCGGGCTCGACATAGCGCTCCTCGGCATGGCGGAGTTCGATCGTACGGGCAATGTCAACGTCGGATTGTTTGGCGAGGGCGCGACCCGATCGATCGCCGGCGTGGGGGGTTTCATCAACATCACCCAGGCCACCCCCGAACTGGTATTTCTCGGGACCCTCACCGCCGGTGGGCTCGAGGTGGCGGTTCACGACCGCAAGCTCGCGATCGTTCAGGAAGGCCGGCACCGCAAGCTCCTCGAGCAGGTCGGACAGCTCTGCTTCAACGGACCCTACGCCGCGACCCGCGGCACCCGGGTGACTTACGTCACCGAACGCGCGGTCTTTCGGCTCATCGATGGGCAGCTGACGCTGACCGAAATCGCACCGGGCATCGATCTCAATCGCGAGGTGCTCGCGCTGATCCCGTCCTCGATCGCCGTGTCACCCGCGCTCGCCATCATGGACCCCCGGCTCTTCGACCCGGCCCCGATGGGGCTCGCGGCTCAGTTTGCGAGCACCGGAGCGAGCGAGCGCCGCAAGTCGTCTTCGCTGCGCGCCGAGCGACGCGCGAGATCGGCCAGCTGATCGGTGCCGATCGGCCCGACATTGAAGTACTCGGCTTGCGGATGCGAAAGGTAAAAACCGCAGACGCTCGCCGCAGGCGCCATCGCAAAACTCTCGGTGAGGCTGATGCCGACCTCTTCGCAGCGCAACACCTTGAAGAGCTCGCGCTTGACGGTGTGCTCTGGGCAGGCCGGATAGCCGGGCGCGGGCCGGATGCCGGCGTAGCGCTCCTCGATCAGCCCCTGGGCATCGAGCGCTTCGTCCGGTGCGTAGCCCCAGAGCTCCGTTCGAACGCGCCGATGCAGGCATTCGGCAAACGCCTCGGCCAATCGATCCGCGATCGCCTTGAGCATGATCGCCGAGTAGTCGTCCAGGAGCGCGAGGAACTCGGACTCCTTCTTGTCGACGCCCAGCCCGGCGGTCACGGCAAAGAGGCCGATGTAATCGGCAATGCCGGTAGGACGGCCCTGGATCGAGCGCGGCGCAACATAGTCGGCCAGACATTTGTTCGCGACCCCCTCGCGCTTGGCGGTCTGCTGGCGCAGGTTGTGCCAGACGAGGGCCGTGTCGCTACGCGACTCGTCAGTGTAGATCGCGATGTCGTCGTCGTTCACCGAGTTGGCCGGCAGGAACGCGACCACGCCGTTCGCACGGATCCAGCGACCCTCCACAACGCGTCGCAACATCGCCTTGCCATCGGAGAAGACGCGACGCGCCGACTCGCCCACCACGGGATCGTTCAGGATCTCCGGGAAACTGCCATGCAGATCCCAGGTCTGGAAAAACGGCTGCCAGTCGATGTAGCGGGCGAGCTCCGCGAGGTCGTAGTTGCGGAATTCGCGCCGGCCCAGAAATCGCGGCCGTGGCGGTTGGTAGGGCGTGTGGCCCTGCGCCGTGCCGAGCCAGTCGATCGCCGGTCGGTTGGCCCGCGCCGCCGCGAGGCTGATCGATTGCGGGCCTTTCTTGGCCGCGTGCTGGGCGCGCACCCGCTCGTACTCCGAGGTGAGTTCCGCCAGAAAACGCTCGCGGGAATCCGTCGAGACAAGACTCTGTGCGACCGGGACCGAGCGCGACGCATCGGGAACGTAGACAACCGGGCCGCTGTAGTGCGGCGCGATCTTGACCGCCGTGTGGACCCGCGAAGTGGTCGCACCGCCAATCAGCAGCGGAATCTTGCGTAGCCGGAAATAGTCATCTCGCTCCATCTCGGCAGCAACCATCGCCATCTCCTCGAGCGAGGGCGTGATCAGGCCGGACAACCCGATCATGTCCACCCCCTCGACCCGAGCGCGGGCCAGGATTTCCGAGCAAGGCACCATCACACCGAGGTTGATCACTTCGAAGTTGTTGCACTGGAGCACGACCGCGACGATGTTCTTGCCAATGTCGTGAACGTCGCCCTTGACGG
>CAZAVT010000223.1:0-2350 GCA_964488395.1 uncultured Burkholderiaceae bacterium
TGCTCGATTTCTTCGACAAGCTGAAGTCGATCTCCCGTGGCTACGCGTCCATGGATTACGAGTTCAGGGAATATCGCGCAGCCGATGTGGTCAAGATGGACGTCCTGGTCAATGGTGACAAGGTCGACGCCCTGTCGCTGATCGTCCACCGCAGCGTCTCGCAGAGTCGAGGGCGCGAATTGGTCGCGAAGATGCGCGAGCTGATTCCTCGCCAGATGTACGACGTCGCGATTCAGGCCGCCATCGGCTCGAACATCATTGCGCGCGAGAACGTCAAGGCCCTGAGAAAGAACGTGCTCGCCAAGTGTTACGGCGGCGATATCACCCGCAAGAAGAAGCTGCTCGAGAAACAGAAGGCCGGCAAGAAGCGGATGAAACAGGTCGGCTCGGTCGAGATCCCGCAGGAGGCGTTCCTCGCGGTCTTGCAGGTCGCGGATCGCTGAGCGCTCAGCACCGGAGCCCCCGATGAACTTTGCCCTGCTCTTGCTCCTTGCCCTGCTGCTCACCTTCAGCGCCTGGCTCGCTGATCGACTTTACTTCCGTCCGCGGCGCCTGGCAGCGGCTCGCCAGGCCCTCGAAGAGTTTGATCACCGGATAGGCGTGCAGGCGGCGGATCCGAGCGAGTCGCTGAGCGAGCAGCGCGAGGCACTGCGCCAGGGCATTGAGCGCCAGCCCATCTGGCTCGAATACACGGCGGGTTTGTTTCCGGTCATCGCAGTGGTGTTCGCGCTGCGTTCTTTCGTCGTCGAACCGTTCAAGATCCCGTCCGAATCGATGCTCCCGACGCTTTATGTGGGCGACCTGATCCTGGTCAACAAGTACACGTACGGCATTCGTCTGCCGGTGATCAACACCAAGGTGATCCCGGTCGGCGAGCCCAAGCGCGGCGATGTCATGGTCTTTCGCTTCCCGAACAATCCGTCGATCGACTACATCAAGCGCGTGGTGGGCCTGCCCGGTGATCGGATCGTCTATCGCGACAATCGGCTCACGATCAATGGTCAACCCGTGCCGCTCAGCGAGGACGGTCGCTTTGAGGATCGGCGGCGCCTGCTCCTCTATCCGCAATGGAGCGAGACGCTGGGCGTGCAGTCGCACAGCATCCTCTCCGACCTCAGCCGCAGGGTTCCCATCAGACCGAACGAACGGTTTCCCTACTTCGATCAGTGCAGCTATTCCGCCGATGCGGTCGAATGCACCGTCCCGGCGGGGCACTTTTATGTCATGGGCGACAATCGCGAAAATAGCGAGGACAGCCGGTTTTGGGGCTTCGTACCGGAGCAGAACATCGTCGGCCGTGCCTTCTTCATCTGGATGAATTTCAGTGACTTCAGCAGGATCGGCAGCTTCCGGTGACCCGGCTGGGCGCCTTGCGTCCGAGCGTGGGGCGGCGGACGGGCCGCTCGAGACGATTCAGGTCTTGCTGGGTCGA
Source organism: uncultured Burkholderiaceae bacterium (assembly GCA_964488395.1). Classification (GTDB taxonomy): domain Bacteria; phylum Pseudomonadota; class Gammaproteobacteria; order Burkholderiales; family Burkholderiaceae_E; genus SYIM01. Next base: position 1,433 of record CAZAVT010000223.1, read on the forward strand.
CGTTGGCGTGATCCTGCGCTCCTCAGGCAAGCGCTGACCCACCGCAGTTTCGGTCAACCGCACAACGAGAGGCTCGAGTTCCTGGGCGACTCGGTACTCAATTGCGCGATGGCGTCGATCCTTTTCGAACGCTTCGGGCACCTGGACGAGGGCGATCTGTCGCGACTTCGCTCCAACTTGGTCAAACAGCAGGCCTTGTTCGAGATCGCCCAGCGTATCCAGCTCGGCAGCTGCCTGTTGCTGGGTGAGGGCGAGCTGCGCAGTGGCGGGCTGCGTCGGCCGTCGATCCTGGGCGATACGCTGGAGGCGCTGTTCGGATCGGTCTTCCTGGATGCGGGCTTTGACGCCGCGCTCGATCTGATCCGGTCGCTCTACGATCCGGTCCTCGCGTCGATCAATCCGGAGACTCTGGGCAAGGATGCCAAGACGCTCCTTCAGGAATTCATGCAAGGGAAGAAGCTGCCGCTTCCCGCCTATTCGGTCGTAGCGACTCACGGGGCCGCACACAGCCAGACCTTCGAGGTCGAATGCAGCCTGACGCGCCTGGGCGTCACCGTATTTGGCAGCGGCGCGAGTCGTCGAGCGGCTGAGCAGGCTGCGGCACTCAAAGCGCTCGAGGTTCTCCGTGCCGAGCAGGCGAGTGACGCCGCGCCTCGACGATTGTCGCGACGTCGATCACCGACCTCGTCGTGAGCCAATCTTTCGCCGCTCACCGTTGCGGCACGATTGCGATCGTGGGTCGGCCCAATGTCGGCAAGTCGACCCTTCTCAATCGGCTCGTCGGACAGAAGCTTTCGATTACGTCTGACCGGCCGCAGACCACGCGTCATCGGATCGTCGGCGTCGTGTCGACAACGTCGGCTCAGTTGCTGTTTCTGGACAGCCCTGGTTTTCAGACTCGGGCGTGCGGCGCGCTCA
>CAZAVT010000223.1:2360-6025 GCA_964488395.1 uncultured Burkholderiaceae bacterium
AGGCGGCGGATGAGGCTGACGTGGTGCTCTTTGTCGTGGACGCGGGCGCTTGGACAGCTGCCGATGAGGCGTTCGCGCAGCGCTTGCCGCGTCGGCGTCCTGTCCTGCTCATTCTCAACAAGATCGATCGCGTGGCGGACAAGCGGCGCCTGTTCATGCTCGCACAACGCCTTCACGACGCCCACCGCTTCGATGAGATTATCCCGGTGAGCGCGCGCTCGGGGCGGCAGGTCGAGCGCATCGTGGCCGAGTGCGAACGCCGGCTGCCCGAGGGGCCAGCACAGTTCGATCCAGAGGCCCTCACCGATCGTAGCGAGCGGTTTCTGGCGGCGGAGATGATCCGCGAAAAGCTCTTTCGCCAACTGGGCGACGAACTGCCCTATCAGAGCACGGTCGAGATCGAACGCTTCGAGGAGCTGCGCGGCCTTCGGCGCATTCACGCAGCGATCCTCGTGCAGCGCGAGGCTCAGAAGGCGATCGTCGTAGGGCAGGGCGGTGAGCGGGTTCGCAGCCTCTCGATCGATGCCCGTCACGACCTCGAGCAGCTCCTCGGCTCAAAAGTGCATCTCGAGCTCTTCGTCAAGGTGGAATCAGGCTGGGCGGACTCGGAGGCCAGCCTGCGAGCGCATGGCTACGAGTAAGCGTTTTCGGTCCAGTGCCTTCGTCCTGCACTCGACCCCGTATCGGGAGACCAGCCTGATCGTGGACCTGATGACACGGGACTATGGACGTGTGGCGGTGGTGGCCAAGGGGGCCAAGCGGCCGAATTCGGCGCTGCGCGCGGTCCTCATGCCGTTTCAGCCGATGGTGGCAACCTGGAGCGGTTCGGGCGAGCTGCATACCCTGATCGGTGCGGAGTGGTCGGGCGGTTTGGCCAATCCCGCCGGCGATGCGCTGCTTTGCGCGTTTTACCTCAACGAGCTGATCATGCGCCTCTTGGCTCGCGAGGATCCGCACCCGGAGCTCTTTGACGCCTATCAGGCCTGCCTGGCTGACTTGGCTGCGGCTGCTCCTCTTGAGGAGACGCTCAGGCGCTTCGAATGGGCGCTGCTTCGGGAGACCGGCCATGCGCCCTCGCTGGACACCGATACGTTTGGCCAGGCGATCGACGAGAAGCAACGCTACCAGTGGCAGCCGGGGGGCGGCTTCATGTTGGCCGAGCCCGGCGCGGAGAGCGCGATTGCCGGTCGGACGCTGCTCGAGCTCGCCCGTGGCGAGCTGTTGAGCGCTGCCTCTCTCGTACAGGCAAAATATCTGGCCCGCGCGATCCTCGCGCACGAGCTGGACGGCGTGCCGTTGCGCACCCGCCAGATCCTGATCGATCTTCACCGCTTTTGAGAACAACATGATCGAACTCGGCGTCAATATCGACCACGTGGCGACCCTGCGGCAAGCACGTCGGACCTACGAGCCTGATCCGGTCTGGGCCGCTGTTGAAGCCCACCTCGGCGGGGCCGACGGAATCACCCTGCACCTGCGGGAGGATCGCCGCCACATCCAGGATACGGATCTCGCGAGACTCAAGGAACTCACCCATATCAAGCTCAATTTCGAGATGGCGGCGACCGACGAGATGGTTCGCATCGCAACCACGACTCGGCCGCAGATGGCGATGCTGGTTCCCGAGGGACGTAACGAAGTCACCACCGAGGGAGGGCTTGATATCGTGGCGCAGGAAGAGCGGGTGCGCGCGGTCATCCACCAATTGGCTGACGTTGGCATCGTGAGCAGCGTCTTCATCGATGCCGATCCCGTCCAGATCGAGGCCGCGGCGCGTGTGGGGGCGAGGGTCTGCGAGGTGCACACCGGCCCCTATGCCCACGCCTTTCATCAACAGGGTCGCGACAGCGAGGCGCCCGCAGTTCGAGCTGAACTGGCGCGCATCCGGCGCGCGGGCGAGCTGATTCGTGCGGCCGGGATGCGTTTCAATGCAGGCCATGCGCTCAACTATGCAAACGTGCAGCCGGTGGCCGCTTTGCCCGGGGTACGAGAGCTTCACATCGGGCATTCGATTGTCTCCCGCTCGGTGTTCGTCGGCATCCGCGAGGCGGTTCGCGAGATGAAGCGTCTGATGCGCGAAGCTGCGCTCGCTCGCAACGCCTGAGCCATGATTTACGGGATCGGCAGCGACCTGCTGGCGATGCATCGGATCGAGCAACTGATCGCCCGGTGGGGGGAGCGCTTTCCGCGACGGGTCCTGGGTCCTGACGAACTCATCGAGTATCGCCGACGGTTTTCCAAGGGCACCCACGGTCCCAGCTACGCGGCTCGCTACCTTGCCAAGCGGTTTGCCGCCAAGGAGGCCTATAGCAAGGCGCTTGGTCTGGGCCTGCGCGGTCCGATGACCTTGCTCTCTCTGCAGATCCTCAATGACCGGCGCGGCAAGCCGATCGCCGTTCCGCGCAAGGCCCTGGCTGATTACGTCGCGTCACTAGGGCTGGTCGCTCACGTGTCCCTCTCCGATGAGAATGACACCGTGCTGGCCTTCGTCGTCCTGGAGAAAGCAAGCCCATGAGTTCCGGACCTCTGCTGATCGATGTCCTCGGCCCGCGCCTCACCCTGGCGGATCGAGAGCGTCTGCGCCACCCCCTCACGGGTGGCGTGATCCTGTTCTCCCGTAATTTCGAGAGTCGTTCGCAGGTTGCAGCCTTGGTTCGTGCGATTCGCAAGGTACGGACGACGCCGCTTCTTGTGACCGTCGACCACGAGGGGGGGCGGGTGCAGCGGTTTCGTGGAGGTTTCAGCGCGATTCCGGCCATGGCGAGTCTTGGTCGTCGGTGGGATGTCGATCCCTTGGGCGCGTGCCGGGAGGCGACGCGTCTAGGGCATCTCATGGGTCAGGAGCTGCGCTCGGTCGGCATCGATCTGAGCTACACACCGGTTCTCGACCTCGACCATGGGCGTTCAGCCGTGATCGGCGACCGGGCGTTGCACGCCGACCCGCGAGTGGTCACCCTGCTCGCGAAGTCGTTGATGCATGGCTTGCTGCTGGCGGGGCTTGCCCACTGCGGCAAGCACTTCCCGGGGCATGGCCATGCGCTTGCTGATTCGCATCACGAGTTGCCGGTCGACGAGCGCGACCTGCAGATGATTCTCGACCGGGATGCCCTCCCGTATCCGGCGCTTGGGGAGGCCCTGCTCGCCGTCATGCCGGCGCATGTGCTTTATCCGAAGGTGGATCATCGGCCGGCCGGTTTCTCGCCCGTCTGGCTAAGGGCCGTTTTGCGCAAGCAGCTCGGGTTCACCGGGGCCATCATCAGCGACGACCTGGCGATGGCGGGAGCGGCTGTGGCGGGGGGCGTGATCGAGCGGGCGAACGCCGCGCTTGCAGCTGGTTGCGACCTCCTGTTGGTCTGTAATCGCCCCGATCTGGTCGATGAACTGTTGGGTGCCCTACGTTGGCGTGCCCCTGGCGCGTGGCGCGACTTTTTCCTCGCTGACCGCTGATGGACCAACTGATTGACCCGGGTCGCGGGACGGAGCCCTTCGATTCGCGGGCCCTGATCGCGTCCCTGCCGAACCGACCTGGGGTCTACCGCATGCTTGGCGAGGCCGAGCAGTTGCTCTATGTCGGCAAGGCTCGCGACTTGAAGAAGCGGGTCTCTTCCTATTTTCAGAAAAACCAGACCAGTCCGCGAATCGCCCACATGGTCGAGCGGATCCTG
>CAZAVT010000224.1:0-6024 GCA_964488395.1 uncultured Burkholderiaceae bacterium
GCCGCAACCGGCACCTATGGTGACATGCTCGAGATGGGCGTGGTCGATCCCACCAAGGTAACCCGGACGGCGCTTCAGAACGCCGCCTCGGTCGCTGGCCTGATGCTGACCACTGACGCGATGGTCGCTGAGCAGCCGGAAGACAAGCCGGCCGCCGGCGGCATGCCTGGCGGCATGGGTGGCATGGGTGGCATGGGCGGCATGGACATGTAAGTCCAGGTCCGCTCGTCCGCGCAAGCGGCGCTGCCGTGTTGACACGGTAGCGCAGCGAGCGCAGAGCGCCGATCCCCGCCTTCTTCCGAGGGCGGGGATTTTTTTTGGGAGTGGTCAATGCTGCTCCGTCGGTTAACATCCGCCCTCCTCTCCCGATTTCGGCCGCTACCATGTCTGCAGATCCTGACCAGGGCGCCCAGCCCACTGCCCACCCCATCGTGCGACCCGAGCGCCCTCTGGGTCATGCGATTGGCCTCAAGGGCTTGCTGGCCCATGATGCGAAGAACCGCAGCGTGCGACTGGCCTACGAAGTCCGTCCTGATTTTTGCCACAGCAATGGCAGGATCGCGCAGGGCGGGTTCGTGACCGCCTGGCTGGATCATGCGATGGCCAGTGCGGTGGTCCACGACAGCGGCGGCGAGTTCAACATCGCAAGCCTCGAGATCAAGGTGAGCTTCCTCGAAGCCGTGTCGCCGGGCGCCGTGATCGCAGAAGGTCGGGTGATTCGCCGCGGCAAACGCGTGGCGTTCTTAGAGGCACGGCTCTTCGACACGAACGAGCGCCTGCTCGCAACGGCCAGTTCCAGCGGACTGCTTGTTCCCTACACGCCCTGAGGATGCTCACGATGCCCAAGGTGATCAATTTCAGTGCGGGGCCAGCCATGCTGCCCGCCGAAGTCCTACGACAAGCGGCCTCGGAAATGTTGGACTGGCAGGGCACTGGCCAATCCGTCATGGAAATGAGCCACCGGGGCTCGCACTACATGGCAATTCAGGCGCAGGCTGAACACGACTTGCGCTTACTCATGGGGATCCCGCAGGACTACGCCGTTTTGTTCCTGCAGGGTGGCGCAAGCCTGCATTTCTCGGTGGTGCCGATGAACCTGATCGGCCGCGCCGGTCGGGCTGATTTCGTGACCACGGGGGAATGGTCGCGCAAGGCCCTGAAAGAAGCGGCCCGCTTCGGCAAAGTCCGCGAAGTGGCCTCCTCCGAGACCAGCGGTTTCGACCACATCCCGGCGTTCGAACAATGGCAAAGGGATCCGGGGGCCTCCTACCTGCACCTATGCACCAACGAGACCATTGGCGGCGTCGAGTTCAATTGGGTGCCCGACACCGGCGAGGTGCCCCTGGTCGCCGACATGTCCTCCAACATCCTGTCGCGCCCGGTCGACGTCAAGCGCTACGGCGCCATCTACGCCGGCGCACAAAAGAACATCGGGCCTGCCGGTCTGGTGATCGTGATCATCCGTCGCGACCTGCTCGGTCAAGCGCTGCCTGGCACGCCGCCAATGCTCGACTACGCACAACTTGCTGCGGCCGACTCGATGATCAATACGCCACCGACCTACTCGGTCTACCTGGCCGGACTGGTCTTCAAATGGCTGCTCGCGCAGGGGGGCATCGCCGTGATCGAGACGCGCAACATCGCCAAGGCGCGTCTGCTTTACCAATTCATCGATGCCAGTACGCTTTATCGGAACCGTATCGCCCCCGCCGACCGCTCGCGGATGAATGTGCCGTTCCAGCTCGCCGACCCGGCGCTCGATACAAGCTTTCTCGACGGTGCTGAGGCGAGGGGGCTGGTGCAACTGAAGGGCCACCGCACGGTGGGCGGCATGCGAGCGTCGATCTACAATGCGATGCCTATCGAGGGCGTTCAGGCCCTGGTCGACTACATGCGTGAGTTCGAAGCTCGCGCCTGAGCCTCCTGCGGCTCGATGGGCACGGGCGCTGACGGCTCACCCCCGCCCCTTGAGCGCCAACGGAGCAGGTAACGCGCGACCTCCTCGTCGCTGACCTGTTCGAACCGGCGGTAGCAGTGGGACAAGGCGCCGAAGGCCGCTGGGCGCCATGGACACACCACCTGATCGGCATGGTTGATGGCCCAGGCGATCGCCTCACTCGAACCGACCGGCACTGCGCAGATCAACCGGTTGGGACCACGCCTTCGCACCCAATCCAAGGCGGTAACCATCGTCGCGCCTGTGGCGAGTCCATCGTCGACGACAATGACCGTCCGCCCCTGGAGCCCCGCCGCTGACCCGGGCGGACCATAGAGAGCCCTGCGCTCGGCGATTCGGGCCCGCTGGCGGGTCAGCTCGCCTTGAAACCATTGGGTCTGGATCAAGTGCTCCAAACCAGGAGTGAAGGTGCAAGCCCCCTCCTCATCGACGGCACCGAGCGCGAATTCGGGATTGTCGGGTGCGGCGAGCTTACGCACGAGCAGCACGTCGAAAGCGGCTCCAAGACGACGGGCGATCCGATCACCCATCGGCACCGCTCCGCGCGCGATCGCGAGCAGCACCGCCGAATGGCCACTCAGATCCATCAACGAGCGCACCAGCACATCACCCGCCTCCTCGCGGTCGCGAAAGGCCCTGCGCTCGATCACAAAGGATGGGGAAGGCGAAGACATGCGTGAAGTCTGTTCCACGCCCAGCCACGGTGGCTGATACGGATCAACAGCCGCATAAAAGGGGCCGAACAAAATCCGCTCATGAATCCACGCCCTGAGCCAACCTCCAGCGCCCCGCAGGAACCCTGGTGGCCGCTGACCCTGCCCGCAGCCGCCAACGGGTGGGACGCCTTACACGCCCCGATCGCGAGCCTGCTGCTGGGTGCTGATGACCTGTTGCGCTGGGGCTTACGCAGCGCGGCCATCGCCAGCGCGACCCAGGCCAGTGCGGACGAGCTCGATCGCGTCCGCAGGCTAAGGCTGGCTGCCCTCGTCGATTATGCAAGAGCGCACTCACCGCTTTATGCGCAACGACTCGCTGGTCTACCCCATGGGGCGTCGCTCGAGCAATTGCCAGTCACCGGTCGCGACCTGCTGATGGGTGACTTCGATCGTTGGGTCACCGACCCCCAATTGCGGCTCAAGGACGTGCAGGCATTCATCGCCGACCCCTCTCGCGTCGGTGAACCCTACCTGGGCCGGTACGCGGTCTGGACCAGTTCCGGCACCTCGGGCCTGCCAGGCATCTACGTGGTGGATGCCGATGCGATGGCGATCTATGAAGCGCTCTCGAGCATGCGTAGCGCCTGCGGCATGGCGGCGCCAACCCTTTGGCAGGCGATGATGGGAGGCAGCCGCATCGCTCTGGTGGCCGCCACCACTGGGCACTTCGCGGGAATCGTGACCTGGGAGCGCGTGAGGCGGCTCCATCCATGGCTGGGTCTGACTGCACGAGCCTTCTCGATCCTCGAACCGATCGACCGACTCGTAGCCGCACTCAACGAGTGGCAACCGGCCATGCTCTCGAGCTACCCGAGCATGCTCGCCCTGCTCGCCGACGAACAGGCTGCGGGACGCTTGCGGATTGCGCCCCAGCTGTTGATGTCCGGCGGCGAAACGCTTCCCGCCGCGCAATCGCACTGGCTGGCCGAGCGCTTTGCGTGCCCGATCCGCGACGAGTACGGCGCTTCCGAATGCATGAACATGGCCTTCAGCTGCGCCGAGGGCAGCCTGCACCTGAACGCAGACTGGGTGATTCTTGAACCCGTCGACGAGCGGGGCCGCAGCGTCCCTCCCGGCGAGCCCTCGGCTGACGTGTTGCTGACCAATCTCTGCAACCATGTCCAACCGATTCTGCGCTATCCGCTTGGCGATCGGTTGACAGTCCTTGCTGGTCGTTGCGACTGTGGATGCCCGCTTCCACGTATCCGAGTGAGCGGCCGCCACGACGACGTCCTGCGTCTGCCAGATCGAGAGGGCCGAGCGGTCCGGATCCTGCCGCTTGCGCTGGAAACACTCATTGAGGAGCTGGGCGATGTCGGCTCCTTTCAAGTGCGCCAGACCGCCGCCGACCGACTCTCAATCCGGCTTCAGTCGATGCCCACCAGCGATCGACAGGCGCTCTGGGCCGCCCTGCAGCGCCGGCTATCGCGCTGGCTCGACCTGCAGGGCGTGCGTGCGCGAGTCGAACTGGACCCCGAACCACCTGCGATCGATCCGCGAACGGGCAAGCTGCGCCGCGTCATTGCCGCCACGGCGACTCGTGACGCGCTCAGACCCGCTGCGGACCCGGTCGCCCGGGCTCGACAACGAAAGTGGCCTGCGTCCGGATCGCGCTCTGCGGGTCCGTGACCTCATCGAGTACCCGCAGCGACACCTCGCAGCGAGCGTCGGACAGGTGCACAGAGACGTAACCACGCCGGGTCGAGTCAGCCAGCCGCACATGAGCGTTCTCTGCACGCTGCCGATCCAGCTGGCGCTGCGGTCGACCCTGAGAGGTGATCGAGGTGCCACAGAATTCACTTGCGATGACCCGGGAGTCCGGGCGGTCGAAATCCTCGAGCACATCACAAACCCAGTTGGCATGGACATCGCCGCCGATCACTATCGGGTTCTGGACCCGGTGACGCACGAGCGCATCGGTCAGGCGCCGGCGGGCGACCGGATAGCCATCCCAGCCATCGGTCCACCAGCGCTCACCCGGCCCTGGAAGATGATCGACCGCGCAGAACAGGGTCTGCTGGGCGATCACATTCCACCGCGCGCGGCTCACGGCGAACTGCGCCTCGAGCCAGCGCTCCTGTGCATGCCCCAGCAAGCTGCGTCTGGGATCGAGACGCTCGGCACAGTCCGAGACGATGCGCGAGCCGCCACGACCGGGCCGGGGGCAGGCCTGCGGGTCGCGATACTGCCGATCATCGAGCACGTAGAACTCGGCCAGGGTCCCGAAGCGATAATGGGCATGTAAGCTCATATGCCCGTCCCTGGGGCGCGCCAATTCACGCAGCGGCATGTGCTCAAAATAAGCCTGATAGGCGGCCGCCCGGCGCTCCATGAAGCCGGGGGCCAGATCTTCGGCCTGATCATTGGCGTAATCGTTGTCGACCTCATGATCATCCCAGGTGAGGAGCCATGGCGCTGCCGCGTGCATCCGCTGCAGGTCAGGGTCGGAGCGATAAAGCGCGTGGCGGGCCCGGTAATCGGCCAGGGTCTGGGGCTCGCCGCGCCCGTGCGCACGGACCCGGCGCTGCCCCCAGCTGCTTTCATAGATGTAGTCACCGAGAAACACCACCAGATCGGGGAACTCATCGTGGAGGTGACGCCATGCGCTGAAGTAGCCCTGCTCATACTGCTGGCAGGACGCAAAGGCGAAGCGCAATTGACCGCCGCGCTGCTGCGGTGGCGGCGCCGTCCGGGTCCGGCCAACCGGCGAGCTTGCCCCACCCGCTCCGCGGCCGACACGAAAGCGGTACCAGTATTCGGTGCCTGGTTTGAGACCCTCCACCTCGACGTGCACGCTATGCCCACGATCGGGATGCGCGAGCGCGGATCCTGTGCGCACGATCCGCCGGAATGCCGGGTCCTCGGCGCACTCCCAGTGCACCAGCCACTGCTGCGGACCGAGGCCCTCGGCTGCTAATGGATCGATGCAGAGCCGGGTCCAAAGCACCACCGATTCGGGCCAGGGCGCTCCCGAGGCGACACCGAGTGCAAAAGGGTCGCGGTCGAAGCGCGCTCCGTCGGGGTGCGCGGCGGACGCAAATGGGGCGGACGACAGCGACCAGGTGCAGGCGAGCGCGGCGAGCGCCCACTGACGCTGGAGCCAACGCCTTCGCGCCGGAGTAAGGGGGACGGCCCCGATCCCGTCAGCGGCCCGGGACGACAGGATGGGCGTTTGCAATGGTCGCGGACGGTTCACGGTAAGCTTGCGCATCCTGTTGAACAAGGGAGACGACACATGGGATCAATGATCGACTTCGACCGCGCCGATGGCAAGGCCAAGGCACGGGGCTACCTTGCCACGACGACCCGCGCGGGCGCGCCGGGGATTGTCGTGATCCAGGAATGGTGGGG
>CAZAVT010000225.1:0-251 GCA_964488395.1 uncultured Burkholderiaceae bacterium
CTCACCTCGACGCGTCGATCCCGGAGGCTGTCGCCTTTGCAGCGAGCCGCATCCGGCGCGAAACCATCGCTGCCGAAGATATCCTGCACGATCTGGGCGCCTTCTCGATGATGTCCTCGGACTCGCAGGCGATGGGCCGGGTCGGCGAGGTGGTGCTGCGCTGCTGGCAGACCGCGCACAAGATGAAGCTGCAGCGTGGCAGTCTGCCCGGCGAGAGCGCACGAAACGACAATCAGCGGATTCGTCGCTAC
>CAZAVT010000225.1:294-6017 GCA_964488395.1 uncultured Burkholderiaceae bacterium
TGGAAGCCAGCCTTCTTCGGCGTCAAGCCCTCGCTCGTGCTGAAGGGCGGCCAGATCGTACTCGCCGCGATGGGAGATCCCAATGCCTCGATCCCGACGCCACAGCCGGTCCATTACCGTCCGCAGTTTGGTGCCTTCGGCCGGGCGCTCGCCGACTGTGCGGTGAGCTTTGTTTCGCAGGCCGCCCTGGAGGCAGGCTTGCCGCAGCAGTTGGGCCTCGCACGGCGCACGGTGGCCGCGCGCGGCATGCGATCGCTGCGCAAGACCGACCTGATCCACAAGACCGCAATGCCCAGGATCGACGTCGATCCTCAGACCTATCAGGTGCGTGCCGATGGCATGCTGCTGACCTGCGAGCCTGCGGTCGTGCTGCCCATGGCGCAGCGCTATTTCCTGTTCTGAACGAGGTCCTCGATGCTGATCTTCGATCGGTTGGGCGGCGACTCGTCCCGCCTGGTGGGCGAAGCCGGACTCGAATTCGAGTGGCGGCAGAAATCGCGTATGCGGCTGACCATCGAGTCGGGTGCGCGGGCGGGTCAGGCGGTGGGCTTTGAGCTGCCGCGCGGCACCGTGCTGCGCGATGGCGAGCTGATCTCGACGGCATCGGGCGAGTCGCTGCGGATCCGCGCCGCCTCGGAAGACCTGATTCACATCGAGGCGAACTCGCCGACCGCGCTCGCCCGGATCGCCTACCACCTTGGCAACCGTCATGTGCCGTTGCAGATCGGCGAGGGCTGGTTGCGCTTGCAGTACGACCACGTGCTCGAGAACATGGTGCGCGGGCTTGGGGGGACGGTCGCCCTGGTCGAGGCGGGCTTTGACCCCGAGTCGGGGGCCTACGGTTTTGGCCGGCATGCCCATGCCCACGCCCACGGTCACGGCCAGGGCCATGATCATGGTCACCCCTCTCATCATGATCACGAGCACTTACACGGCGTGAGCGACCCTGATCATGGTGCTCCGGTCGGTCACGACGATCGGCGTCATGCGCCGAAGATTCACGACTTCCTGACCGACCCGCTACAGCCGCGATGAACGCCACCCGCCGTCTTCTGTCGCTCCTGCGGCTGTCGAGTCCGGCCCTGCCAATCGGCGGCTTTAGCTATTCGCAGGGACTCGAGTCGGCGATCGAGCTGGGCTGGGCGCGTGACGAGGCGAGTGTTCGTGACTGGATTTTTTCACTGCTCGAAGCGGGTATCGGTCGCTTCGAGGCGCCGCTTTGCCTTGCACTCTTTCGCGCGATCGCGGCTGATGATTGGGACCAGGCCCAGTCGCTATCGGACCAGTACCTGGCCTCGCGAGAGACAGCGGAATTGCGCGCCGAGACCCTCCAGATGGGTCAATCGCTCCTGCAGTTGCTGATCGCCTTGCCCGACTGCCCGACCGACCTTGTCGAGCGGGCACTGCCCTTACGCCAGTCTCCAGACGCCTGCCCCTTGCCGTGGGCCTGGGGGCTAGCCGCGCGAGCCTTCGCACTCGAACCCGAGGACGGTCTGGTCGCCTGGCTATGGGCCTGGGCAGAAAACCAGGTCATGGCAGCGATGAAAGCGGTGCCGCTGGGTCAGCAGGCCGGGCAGCGCCTCCTTTGCGCGCTCGAGCCGACGCTCGCCGGTGTGCTCGCTCAGGCCGCCGAACGCGGCCCTGAGCGCTGGAGCAATTTTTCGCCGGGTTTTGCGATCGCGAGCGCCCTGCATGAAACCCAGTATTCCCGTCTCTTCCGCTCCTGAATGCTTCGGGCATCCCATGAATTCGATCCACTGCAGGTACCCATGACGACGACGATCAGCAGGATCAACCCATCCTCTGCGGCGCAGCCCGATCTGACCACCCGGCATTCCGCCCTGCGGGTCGGGATCGGCGGGCCTGTCGGCTCGGGCAAGACCGCGCTGACCCTCGCGCTTTGCCGAGCCTTGCGCGAGCGCTACAACATGGCGGTCGTGACCAACGATATCTACACCCGAGAGGATGCCGAGTTCCTCGCACGCCATGATGCGCTGAGCCTGGATCGCATCCTGGGTGTCGAGACCGGAGGGTGCCCGCATACCGCCATCCGCGAAGATGCGTCGATCAATCTCGATGCGGTCGAGCGGCTCCAGAGCCGTATCCCAGGCCTTGAACTGGTCCTGGTCGAGAGCGGGGGCGACAACCTCGCCGCAACGTTCAGCCCTGAATTGTCTGATTTCACGATCTATGTGATCGATGTAGCGGCCGGCGAAAAGATCCCGCGCAAGGGCGGCCCCGGCATCATGAAATCGGACCTGTTGGTGATCAACAAGATCGATCTCGCGCCCTATGTCGGCGCCTCGCTGGAGGTGATGGACCGGGATGCGCGGCGTATGCGCGGTCGTAGGCCCTTCGTCTTCACCAACATGAAGACCGGGCACGGGCTCGACCAGGTGATCCAGGAAATCGAAACCCGCGGACTGTTGGCCCGCCCCTCGCCATGAACACGCCCATCGGAGCTCGCACCATGAGGTACCCACCCTTGTCCGCTCGGAATGCGCATCCCCTCGAGCGGCCCTCGACGATCCGCGCCTTATCCAGCCCCGCTCGGCGAAGCCTGGCCGCCGTCGCCTTGCTGGGTTTACTCAGCGCCGCAGGGGCCGCACAGGCGCATCCCGGCGATCACGGACACGATTGGTTTGCCGCGCTGCTGCATCTGCTGAGCGAACCGGACCATCTGGCCGGGATCGTCTTGGCGATCGGCGTGATCGGCGTGCTGACCCTGAGACGTCTGCGGCGCAGGAAATAGTCTGAGCCCGCGCGCTTGCCCGGGCAGGCGGTGTGACAACGTGCCGATTGATTGAGCGGGATCAGCGCGGCGGGTCCTGCGCTCCTCGAGACTCCTGACTTTAGGGGCGGTGCCCGGACCCACAGGAGTCTTGCAAGGTGAACGGCCAAGCCTCTCCGGCTTCCGATCTCACGGCTGCGCCCAGGCTGGGCCATCTGACGCTCAACGCCGGTTCGTCATCGCTCAAGATGGCCTTGTTTGCCGATGACCATGATCAGCTGATCCTCAGCGCTCAGGTCGAGCGCATCGGACCCGAGGCGCAAATGCGTCTGCTGGGTGTCGATGGTGCTGATGTTCCGGTTACCGACGCCGACCTCACCAGTCATCGAGGGGCCTTCAAGGCCCTGATCGGATGGATGCAGGCCCGCTACCCAGGGCTTCGCTTGCAGACGATTGGTCACCGTGTGGTGCATGGTGGCGCTCGCTGGACCGAGCCGACATTGATCGACTCCGCCGTGCTCGCCGAACTCACGGCCCTCGCCCCGTTGGCTCCTTTGCACCAGCCTTACAACCTCCAGGGGATCCAGATGGCCAGCCAGGCCTTTCCGGAGGTGCCCCAGGTGGCGTGCTTCGACACCGGCTTTCATCGGCAGCACAGCTTTGCAAGCGCAGCCTATGCGCTGCCCCATCGCTTCTATGAGCAGGGCGTGCGGCGCTATGGTTTTCATGGCATCAGTTACGAGTCGGTCGTAGCCGAGCTTGCTCGTCTGGCGCCTGAGATCGTCGCGGGCCGCGTCGTGATCGCGCATCTGGGCAACGGCGCCTCGATGTGTGCGGTCCAGGGCGGCCGCTCGATCGACTCGACGATGGGTTTTTCCACGCTTGACGGCTTGCCGATGGGCACGCGCTGCGGACAGATCGACCCGGGAGTGCTGCTCTACCTGCTCGATCATGAAGGACTCGATGCAACGAGGATCCGGGACCTCCTCTATCACGAGTCAGGCCTGCTCGGGCTCTCCGGCGGGCTCTCCAGTGACATGAGAACGCTCGAGGCCTCGAACACACAGGCGGCAGTTCGCGCGATCGACTATTTCGTTTACCGGGCGCAGTGCGGGCTCGGGGCGATGGTGGGAGCGCTCGGGGGTATCGATGCCCTGGTCTTCTGTGGCGGGATTGGTGAGCACTCGTCTCGGATCCGTTGGCGGATCTGCGAGCGGCTCGCCTGGCTGGGGATCGCGCTCGACGAAGAGGCCAATCGACGTCATGCGACCGTGATTTCATCGGGCTGCGCTCCAACGACCGTCATGGTGATCCCAACCCAGGAGGAACGAGCGATTGCACAGGCTGCACGTCGAGCGGTTCGTGGAACCATGCCGGGTGCGGGTCAGTCGGTCCAGGGCGCCAGGGGCACTGGCTCAGCCCCGGTCACCGGCGCTCTTTTCCGAGGGCGCTTTGCCGCGCCGATCGAGCGTCATGAGTGCCCTGCGACTTCGTCGGGCAACACCGCGTACGTCTACCCGAGAAAAACGTCGGATAACGAGGCAGATCCTCCCCCTCATCGCGCGTGATCTGCAACGGAAGATGGTCTTCCTGACCGGCCCTCGGCAGGCGGGCAAGACCACGTTGGCCCGCCTATCGGAGCAGTTCCCGGAGGCCGAGCGGCTGGTCCTGGTCCGCCACCTGCGCCAGCCGGAGCGACGTGGCCGGGTATCGGTCGAGCCCGCCGCGCAGTGGCTGGCCCAGCTGCCCGCGTGAGGATGGCCGACCTGTCGATGAGGCTGATGTTGGTTGGCACAGCGGGCGTACGGAGGGCGCAACAGCTTACTGGCCGAGCGTCGCCATGCCCAGGATGCGCGCGGCTTTCTGCAGGCGCGTGTCGAAGCAGGCAAAACAAATGGACTCATCGAGGCCCTGCTGCAATAGCCGAGCAGCAGCAAGCTGAATGCTGTCGTATCCGCGCAAGGCGAAGGTGTCGGCGTAGTCGCCCGCTAGCTCAACCAAAGCCTGTGAGACTTCGATGAGCAGGAAATCCTGCCAGTCGGCTCGGAGCTGAGCTCGAACGAGCTCGATGGCTACGGCATCGCTTGGCTGCTCCCGAACCCGGCGCGCGAAGGCCGCCATCGACTCTGCCCAACTGATACGGGAGACAGCGATCCCGCGCGCCGCCTGGGCGAGTGCGGTGATCTGACTCGTCCCAGCTTCGCTGACATAGAGCTTGACCAGTGCCGAGGTATCGCAGAAGAGGATCAATCCCGATCCTCCACGACCATCTGCGACACCGCCTTGCCTTCTGGCTGCAGAGACTGTGGCTGTGCGAACCTAGGCTTGCGACCATTCCAGGACAATACGCCGGCTGCCATCAGTCGGCGCAGTCCCGCATCGGCCTGCGGGGGCACACCGACGATCCGGGCGATCAGCTTGCCGTGGGAGGTGACTTCGACGGCTTCACCTGCCTGGGCGCATGCCAGGAAATAGGACAGCCTCGCCTTGAACTCGCGAACAGGAATATTCATGCGGTCCTCCTGGCAAAAGTGACCTATTTTACGACTAGAAAACCAGATTTGAGGACTCACTTTGGCGTGAGTCCTTTCCTTTCGAATCGATAGGCCGCCTCTCGGAGTAGTTCCCCGAGGCCGAGAGCCTGGTCCTGGTTCGCCACCTGCGCCAGGCTGAGCGACATGGCCGGGTATCGGTCGAGCCCGCCGCGCAGTGGCTGGCCCAGCGGGCGGCGTTAGCACGAAAAACGGGCCCGGCGCTTCACGCTCGGGCCCGTCGGTCCGGCGCGTCCGAGGCGCGCAATCAGCCTCGGTCGCCGGCAGCGGCGTGACAGCCGCCGACCATCAATCGTCGTCTTTGAACGCCTCTTCGCGTTTCTTCTTGATCGAGGGTAGGAACACGATCACGAGCAGCACCACGGCGATCCCCAGCATGGTCGCCGACAGCGGCCGGGTCACGAACACCGACGGGTCGCCGCGCGAGATCGTCATCGCGC
>CAZAVT010000226.1:0-416 GCA_964488395.1 uncultured Burkholderiaceae bacterium
CTCACGACGCGCTCCCGGTCGTGAGCCCGAAATGGCATCGGCCGCCTGAACCAGGCGCTGCCGCGCTGACAACAAGGTCCCGCTCCCGGCGAGTAACAGCATGAGCCCCACGCCGATCGCCAGCAGCATCAGACCGAGGATCAGAGCCTGCCCCGACTGACGATGCTGAGAATCGTGCGCAGGCAGCGCCTGGGTTTTGAGCCGACGAAGCGGGGACATGTCGTCAACCTGGGAGCGGAAAGGTGAGAGATCCTGATCAGCGTGCCGCACTGCCGTAGCTATCGAGGCCCTTGCGCTGGCTCGCCGCCGACTGGGCGTTCGACGCGCTCGATCGGGCCTCCGAGATCGCGGCATCGGCGTTCTGCCCGGACAGCTCCAGCGCGATCCCAGCGGTCTGGCTTCGCAGGGTCTGGCCG
>CAZAVT010000226.1:426-5989 GCA_964488395.1 uncultured Burkholderiaceae bacterium
TGAATAAACGCCGATGGCCGCGACGGCCACCAGCGTAACGATGATGATGTACTCAGTCATGCCTTGGCCGGACTGGTGACGGGCACGGGAAATCATTGCGGGGTTCTTCATGACATCTCCTGGTTGGTTGAGCCTTGGATGAAGCCATTAAAGGGGTGACCCCATCGACCGACAACTGCTTCGCCCGACCTAGATCGATCGCGCGATTGATCTCAAAAACTCAACCAGGACAGTGGGTTAGAAGATCTAGTCCTTTGGAAACGAGAACTAGTTGACAGTCGGCCGAACGATCAAAATGAAGCGATTGATGACCTTCTTCACGCCGGCTAGCGACGCCGCAAAAAAGCCACACCTCATCGATCAGCAAAACCGTCCCAGCGAGTCGCCCGCCTTCACAAGGCAAACGCGGCTTACCCTGCGACAATGAACGTTTCTGACCGACGGAGATCCACATGGACATCAAGCGCTGCCTCGCCCCCCTCGTTCTGGGAGCCTCCCTGCTCCTCGTCGGCTGCACGCCCGACGAACTCGAGATCACCGTCTATTCAAGCGACATCGAAGCAGCATCGAAAGGCGAGTCCGTTGAAGTGCCCGCAACGGTCCGCTTCTCGATGGTCGGCAAGGACGACCGGGGTAACCTGCAGCAGGCAAGCGCCTTGGCCAAGCGCTGGCTACCCGCCGATGCAAAGATCGAGATCGCCAACGCGCAGTTCGGTGACAAGTTGATCGTTGAGACCAAGGTGCCGATGGTGCCGGCCGCCAAGGCCGCAGGCATGATCCAGAGCCAGCGTCCCCTGATTTACCTCGAGGTGGACGGCGGGCTGGTCACCCTGCGGCGAACGCCCCATCTGGAAGTGCTGAACCGTGAGCTTCGCAACCTCAACATCATGCTGGGTGCGAAGCTGCCGGCACGATCGACCGTCTTCGCCGTCGTTGGGGACCGGCCGCCCAAGGCCCAGACGGTCGAAGCGACTGCGGTGTTCGTGAACGACCGACCCGTGCTGCAACTCAAGGAGGCAGTGGTCCACCGACGTACCATCAATATCCGTTTCAGCGGTCAGGATGGCAGTGTCTATCAGGACTTTGACCGGATCCCGCCCAGCATTCGTCTGGTCACGAACTAATCGACGAACCCCCAGGGCTCAAGCCCTGGGGGTCGATGGATCGCCGTCGGCGCTTCCTTGTCCCCTCTGTTCAAACCGGCGGCGATTGCCTATCCTCGCCCCTTCGCGACCATTGCGCCGAGCCAGCCACGATGAAAAGCATGCCCCCGATCTGGGAAGGTCTGTCCCCGCAAGAACACGAGTTCCATTACAACCCTCAAAACGCGTTCCCGGATTTCGCCGTTTATCGTGCGCGTCGGGACCCCGCAAACCAGGCCGCGCTGGCGGGCCTCAGGCGAGTCGCCGACCAGAGCTACGGACCGCACCGGCTGGATACAGTCGACATCTATCCGGCGGCACAGCCCCATGCGCCAGTGCACCTCTTCTTTCACGGTGGTTACTGGCGCGCACAGGACAAGGCCAATTTCGCTTTCCTGGCAGCCCCTCTGACTGCCGCCGGCGTTTGTACGGTGGTGGTCAACTACCCTCTATGCCCCGAAGTCACCCTGGATGTCGTTGTCGCATCGTCGCTTGCGGCGATTGCCTGGACCGCGCGGGAAATCGCCCGCTTTGGCGGTGACCCGGAGCGGATCACCATCTCGGGCCACTCGGCCGGCGCCCACCTCTGTTCGGCGGCGCTCGCCACCGACTGGAGGGCTCATGGCCTGCCCACTGACCTGATCAAGGGCGCTGTGCTGATCAGTGGCATCTTCGACCCGGCACCCGCCGTGAAGACGACGGTCAATGCCGAATTGAATCTCACGCCGGAAATCATTCGTCGGCACGACTACGAAACCCAGCCGCCCCAGCGCATTTGTCCGACCTGGATCATCGCTGGCGGACTCGAACCCTGGCAGTTCATCGATCAGTCGTTCCGATATGCCCACCACTTGCACCGGCATGGCGCAGACCCGGGCGTGATCGTGAGCCCGGGATTCAATCATTTCGACATCATCGACCAGTACCTGCAACCGGGAAGCGATGTGATGCGTTCGGTCATGGGGGTGATCGGCAGCGGAGCGCGATCGTGAGCCGGATCCGAGACATTCGCCTCAGCGGGCTCGAGCATGCCGTCGATGAGCGCGCCGCCTATGGCATGGCGCGCGGATTGACCTCCCGCCGTGGCGGAGGACTGCTCGAGCTTGAGACCGAGAACGGGGTGATCGGGCTTGGTGAAGTGTGGGGGCCCAGCCGCGTCGCGGCTGCCTACCTGGAACTCGTCAAGCCCTACTTCATCGGCACCACGATCCACGGCCAGCGCGGGGTTCAGCGGATGATCCTCGCCAAGCACTATCACTTCGGTACCCAGAACGGGCTGATTGCGCTCTTCAGCGGGATTGATGTGGCCGCCCACGATGCCATCGGCAAGACGATGGGCATTTCAGTTTCTGAGCTGATCGGCGGGCGGCAGCGGGATCAGGTTCCGGTCTACGCTTCCGGAGGCTATTTCACCCTCGATGACGACCAGCTCGCGGCACTCGCCCGACAGCTTGAGCCGCATGCCGACGCCGGCTTTCCGGCTTTCAAGATCAAGATCGGGCGCAGCCCAGAGGACGATCGAAAGAGGGTTGCACTCGCGCGCCGGATCATCGGCGACGCGCCGATGCTGGCTGTTGACAGCAATGGCAACTACACGCTGGACCAGGCGCTCGAGAGCATGCGGCAGATTGCAGAGTTCCGGATCGGCTGGTACGAGGAGCCCCTCGCGCCCCAGGACTGGCGTGGGTATGCGGAGCTGCGCCGGCGGGCGTTGATGCCAGTGGCGACCGGTGAGGCGCACTACGAGCAGTTCGACTTTCTTCGCTTGGTCCAGGAAGGACTCGCCGATGTTCTGCAGCCCGATCTCGCCCTGTGCGGTGGTTTAAGCGTTGCGCGTTTCATCGGCGACCTTTGTTCGACCGCGCACTTGAGAGTATCGCCCCATGTTTGGGGCACCGCCATCGGCCTGGCAGCCGCCACGCACTGGGTCGCGACGTTGTCGGAGTATCCTCACAACGGCAATGACCCCACGCCCACGCTCGTCGAATATGACATCGGGGACAACCCGCTGCGAGACCGCCTCTTGCTCGAACCGCTGGTGCCTCACAACGGTCTTCTGAAAGTGCCTGACGGCCCTGGGTTGGGCGTTCAGCTAAATCCCGAGGTGCTCGCCCGCCATCGGACGAGCTAGAGCCGTGACCGACCCGGATGACATGAGGGAAGGCGCCGTGGCGCTGCGGGCACCCCTACCCGTGCCGGGACCCGCCTGCGAGCGCGTTTGCCTGCTCGAGGTTCATGACCTGCGGACCCAGTTTTCGACCCAACGAGGGCGGCTAGCCGCCGTTGACGGCGTGAGCCTGTCCATCGGCCCTGGTCAAACACTTGCGGTTGTCGGCGAATCGGGATCTGGAAAATCGGTCACGGCGCTGTCGATCCTGCGCCTCTTCAATCGCGGCGATCAGGTGACACTCTCGGGGAGCATTCTTTGGCAGCGCAGCGACGGGAGCCAGGTGGACCTGGCAGCCCTGGATGAGAAGGGCCTTCGGCAGGTGCGCGGTGGCGAAATCGCAGTGATCTTCCAGGACCCTGGCGCCAGCCTTGACCCTGTGTTTACCGTCGGTAGCCAGATTCGCGAGGCGCTGCGGCGCCACCGACCGGGGGAGGACGACGATGCGACGGCGATCTCCCTGCTTCGGGATGTCGGCATCGCCGACCCACAGCGACGGATCCATGCCTATCCCCACCAGCTCTCGGGCGGCATGCGTCAGCGAGTGATGATCGCGATCGCACTCGCCTGCCGGCCTCGATTGCTGATCGCCGACGAGCCGACGACCGCCCTCGACGTGACCATCCAGGCGCAGATAATGCGACTACTCGCCGAACTCAAGGCGCGTCATCGAATGGCCCTGCTGTTTATCACCCATGATCTCGGTCTGGTCGCGGACATCGCGGATCAGGTCGCCGTGATGTATGCCGGACAGGTTGTCGAAACCGGACCGGTTGACCAGGTCCTGGGAGAGCCTCTGCATCCATACACCCGCGCCCTGCTCGACTGCAGGCCGTCGCGGCACTATCGAGACCAGGGCCCCGACGATCGCAGACTCCAACCGATCCCCGGAGTTCCGCCCCGCCCAGGATCCATCGTGACCGGTTGTCGCTTCGCACCTCGCTGTGCCCACCAGCAGGCGGCGTGTCGCGAACAGCCCCTTGAACTCGCGAGCGCCGATCGGCCTGGCCGACAAGTCCGCTGCGCCCGTTGGGAAGAACTCCGTTGACTCACGCTGCAGTCGCGCCCTTGCTCGAACTGAGACAAGTCACAAAGCACTTCACTCTGCCTCGCGATGGCTGGCGAGCCGCCCCTCCTCTGCGGGCCGTCGACTCAGTGTCGCTCTCGCTCGTAGCCGGCGAAGTACTGGGCCTGGTCGGCGAATCGGGCTCGGGGAAATCGACCCTCGGCCGACTGGCACTGGGTCTGATCAAACCCACCGCGGGCTCGGTCCTGGTGGACGGCCAGGATCTGCAGCGTCTGGACCGCTCGGGCCTGCGTCAGTTGCGTCAGCGCATGCAGATGGTGTTTCAGGACCCATTCGCATCGCTCAACCCACGACGCCGGGTCGGAGCGGCGATCACTGAAGTGCTTGCACTGCATGGTCTGGGCGACCAAGTCGCGCGTGCGGCGCGCGTCACCGAACTGCTCGAAGAAGTAGGACTCGCCGCCGATGACGCTTACCGCTTGCCCCGTGAATTCTCTGGCGGCCAGCGTCAACGCATCGCGATCGCACGCGCGCTGGCGGTGCGGCCGGCCTTGCTGGTTGCCGACGAACCAGTCTCCGCGCTCGATGTCTCCATTCAGGCCGGCATCCTCTCGCTGCTTCGGGATCTGCAGGCACGGCTGGGCCTCGCGATGCTCTTCATCTCGCATGACCTGGGCGTCGTCGAGGTGATGGCCGACCGCGTGATGGTGCTCTATCTCGGACGCGTGATGGAGGTCGCACCGACCCGGCGTCTGTTCACCGCACCTCGTCACCCTTACACAGCCGGTCTGCTGGCGGCAGCGCCGCGAACCGGTCGCCGTCAGGCACCATCAGTCGTTCTGCGTGACGAGATTCCCAGCCCCGCCAACCCGCCCAGCGGATGCGTGTTTCGCACCCGCTGTCCCTATGCCCTTGAGCGCTGCGCGATCGAGGTCCCACCGCTGGAGCATCTGGGCGACGGGCAGTGGCGGGCTTGCTTGCGCGACGACCTCGATCTCGGCGGAGGTGCGGCGTGAACGACGAGCAACGCCGCACGGTGTTTGTGACGGGCGGGCGAGGCTTCGTTGGAGCAGCGGTCGTCCGCCATCTGCTCGCTCGAGGATTCGCGGTGCATGTTTTCGGGCCGGACAGTCCCGTCGCGCTGCCATCGGGTGCCAGTCAGACCCTCGGTTCGATCGAAGACAGCACAAGCCTTTTGAACTGTCTCAAGGAGATCAAGCCGCGGGC
>CAZAVT010000227.1:0-5967 GCA_964488395.1 uncultured Burkholderiaceae bacterium
CGCACCTCCTGCTCATCATCATTGAGAAGCGCCGTACGCATGCGCAGCCGCAGATTGCTCGCAAGCGCGAGGTCGAACATCAGATCGATCGGATCGACGCCCCGCTCGGCCGCGAGCGCGAAGAGGGGACGCTCGATCAAGGTTGCATCCTCGCTCCACGAAATACAGCTGCGGCGCAAGGTGGCGCGGCGGCTTTCACCTTCGGCCGCCTTGCCCATGAACCACTCGTCATCGGGGCAAGCACCCTGGGCCTGGCGCCGCACCCGGGCCCGGAAGGCTGGGTCTGCATAGACGGCCCGGCGCTCGTGGTCGTTGCGTGCCATGCGCAGCGCCTCGAACGAGGCCCAGGTATCGAAGATCACCGGTGAACGGAAATCAAACTCCACCATGATCGGCCGGCAGGCGCCCTGCGGGTAGATCGGCAATCCGCGGGCCCGCTGATCGGCCGCCCTGGCCAGTTGCGCCACATGCGACCCGGGTCCGAGCGAGCCTGCCAGCAAGGCCGTCCAAACGACCGGCCGGCCCGAGCGCTGGTGCAGCGCCTCGTATTCGTCCCAGCGCGGATCGCGACCGACGTTGTAATGAAAGACGCCGTGCCCCGCCTCAGCCAGCCCGTCGGCGATCGCGAGCATCTCATCAAAATCGGCCAGGCGACTCGGCACAGGTAACCCGCCATAGCCAATGTGGATCTTGGAAACCGAGGTGGCAAAACCAACCGCGCCGGCTTCCATCGCCTCGACCACGAGTTGCCGGATCTGGGCCAATTCCTCGGGCGTGGCCGCCCGCTGGGTGGCCTCCTCGCCCATCACCCACAGCCGAAGGGGCGTGTGACCGACCATCGCGGCAACATTGATCCCCAGGGGCCGTCCCTCGAGCGCATCCATGAACTCAGGAAATGATTCGAAAGGCCACTGAGGCCCAATCCCTGCTTGCAGGGCCGCGAGGCTCATGCCTTCGACCCGCTCCAGCGTTTGCAGGATAAGGTCTCGGTGGGCGGGCCTCGTGGGAGCGATCCCGAAACCACAGTTGCCCATCACGACGGTCGTCACGCCATGCCACGGTGAAATGGTGAGCATCGGATCCCAGAGCACCTGAGCGTCGTAGTGGGTGTGGATGTCCACGAAGCCTGGGCATACGATTCGGCCATCAGCCTCGATCGTCTGACGCGCTCGGCCACTGAGCTTGCCGATCGCGGTCACCCGACCGTCGCGAATGCCGATATCAGCCCGCCGACGAGGCTGACCGCTGCCATCGATCAATTCACCACCGCGTATCGCGAGGTCGTAATCGTCGTGCGCACCCCTGGAGGCGCTCGGGGAATCAGACAATGGAGGCTCCTTGGTTCTGGAAGCTTGTGAGCGACAGACGCAGGATCGCAGGCGCCAGTCCGATCGATCGGATCAGGACCAGAGCACGAGGCTGCGATCGGGCATCCGCCCGATGAACGACCCCACGGAAATCCGGATGCCGCCGGGACGCGTATCGCTGCTTCCCAGAACCGTATGCGGATTTCGAGAGTTGAAAATGACCACATCGCCGATGCTCGCCGTGTAGCGCAAGGACGGCGCGCCTTTGACGATCGCGTGGTCAAGCGGGTAGCTGATCGGAATCTCGCCCGGCTGAACTGGAGGATCCCACGGTGCATTGAAGACGATGGTGTCGCCTCCCTGCGCGAGCGATTCGGTAAACAAATTCCAGCCCAGTTGGGCATCGATACGGGCGATGTCATAGGCCGGACAGTTGAGCGGCGCCCAGTCCGAATGCAGTTCGAGCCCGTCGGTCGCGCATCGAACGATGCCCGCAAAGTAGTCGCCGAGTGCCTCGCGCGCCACATGGACTGGCGCATCCCAGTGGTCCTGCAGCAGTCCGATCATGCGCGCGCGCGCGTCAAACGAATGGTCAAAGACATCCTGCATGTCGGCATTAGCCTGTGGCACGGCCGCGAAATAGTCTTCCTTGGGCCGATTGCGGCGGTACTCGACCTGTGCCATCCCGATGTAGCTGGTCCCGCTCTTGGTAAGCCGCTTGAGATTGCCCTGCCTCACGGCCTCGGAGAACTCGAGGCACTCCTTGGGAGTCGCAAAGCCCGCAATCCTGATTGCTGCAATCTCGTTATCGAGCAGGCGCCGGAGATTGGTGTGATTGAGCGGAAACTCCCGCACGTCGATCCAAGTGGGATCAGGGACACGAGCGTTCATGCAGACATCCATGCAGTTTCGTCAAAGCTGGTCGGGCTCACTGCATCTTGACCCCGGTGTACTCGATCATCTCGCGCCAGTAACGGAGGTCGTCATCCTGTCGCTTCGCCATCACCTCGGGGGAGCTGCCGATCGGGGTGAAGCCCAGATCGACCCAGCGGGCGAGTGAATCGGGATGCAGCAGCGCCTTGTTGATGTCGGCCGATAGCTGGTCGACGATCGCGCGAGGGGTCTTGACCGCGACAAAGGCGCCATACCAGCCTTCAACCACAAAACCCGGGAAGCCCGCCTCTACCATCGTCGGCAGGTCCGCTGCGGCGCTCGCACGCCGCTCGCAGGTCTGGGCAAGTGCTCGAACGCGCCCCGATTTGGCGAGCGGCACGGCGCCGGGCAGATTTTCGAACATGAAGGACATACGCCCGCTGATCAGGTCAGGATAAGCGGCTGAACTGCCCCGGTAGGGAACGTGGGTCGCAGCCGTGCCCGTGCGACGAAGCAGCAGCTCAGAGGCGACGTGCTGGGAGCTGCCAGCTGCAGCGGTTGAGTAGTTGGCCGCGCCGTTTTGGGTCCCGAGCCAGGTCACCAATTCCTTGGCGCTACTGACGGGCAAACTGGTCGGAACGATCAGCGCGAGACAGGAGGTCCCCAGGAGCGTGACCGCCTGCGAGTCCCGGATCGGATGGAACGACGAATTCGGCATGAAGATGATGTTGGACGCGTGGGTGCCCTGGGTGCCGAACACGATGGTGTAGCCATCGGGCGCCGACCGGGCGCCGTACTCCGAACCAATATTGCCTGAGGCACCACTGCGGTTCTCGACGACGACGGGCTGGCCCCACTGCTCGGACAGCCGCCCCGCGATCACCCGGGAGATCGTGTCCGTGGGACCACCGGGGGCAAACGGCACCACCCACTTGACGGGCCGGTTCGGAAAGCCACTCGAACCCTGCGCCCAGAGTGATGACCCCAGCAAGGCCAGGAGAACACCCAGCAAGGGACGCCACAGGGAAGGCTTGGACATGTCGGATCCTCTTTAGGCTCAGTACCCCGCCCGAAGGAGGTCGGGGCGCCAAGGCTGCGCTCCCATGCTATGACAGCCCTCCCAGCAATGCAATCACCAGACTGCAGTGCAAAGTATGCTCGGACTGGCTTTGATACCGACGCGTTCCCAGGTCACAGGCGATCGATCGAGGTCTCGCGCGACGCTTCAGCGCTGCGGCGCGGTTCGGTGGTGGGCGCGATCGGCTCGGTGCCGCCCACCGTCGTTTCGGCCATGGGGAAACGGTCAGCGCAGCGGATATAAAAACTCGCACCAAAGCGGGCGACCGGTGAGTAGTCGCGCAGGTTCACCCGCCAGAGCTCGGTATCGATCAGCCCCTCACGAGCCGCCAGCCACTGGACCCGTCCGAAAAAGACATAACGACTGTCGGTCTGCATGGTCTCGTGCAGCACGCACTCGAACGCGACCGGCGCTTCGCGAATGCGGGGCGGCCGGACCGTGCGCGCGGGTACGGAAGACAGTCCCACCGCCTGCAGTTCACTCACCTCGGGCGGGAATGGGTGGCCGCAGTCATGCATCTGCTGGCCAATGGTTTCGTCCGCGATGTGCACGACGAATTCGCGATTGCGAAGAATGTTGTCGGCCGTATCCTTCAAGCGGCCATCCTTCAAGCGGTTCAGGCTGATCATCACCAGCGGCGGCTCTTCGCCGACCATGTTGAACATCGAGAATGGCGCGGCATTGACCACGCCAGTCGGGCCAAGCGTGGTGACGAGCGCGATCGGCCGGGGCACGATCAGGCTCGCCATCAGCTTGTAGCGGGGATGGACGCCCAGCGTACGAAAATCGACTTCGGTCATTCAGGGGTTTCCTCTGGCGCCATCCGCGCAGGTCACGCGATCAGACCACCACCTCCACCTTGGCACGTCGGGCGACCGCCGTCCAGGTATCGATCTGCGAACGGATCAACTGGACAAACTCGTCGCCAACCACGGGCTTTGCGCGCGGCAGGGTCTGCAATTCCTCCAGCCGGGCCATGACGTCGGGCTTGCTGAGGATCTCCGGCATCAGGCTGGTCAGCCGCTGAACGATCGGGGCAGGCAGATTCTTCGGGGCAGACAGGCCTAGCCACTGCGAACCCGTGAGCGCCGGGAAACCCTGCTCAGCGAAAGTCGGCATGTTGGGGAACGCTGGCAAACGCTCGGGCGTGGAGATGGCAAGCGAGCGCAGCGAGCCCGCCTTGAGCTGCGCGACGTTGGTGGTAATCGGATCGAAAAGTCCGTCGATCGTGCCCGAGAGCAGGTCCTGCATGGCCGGCGCACTGCCCTGATAGGGCACGTGATCATGCTCCGGTGCGTTGCCTTCGAGCTTGAGCATTTCGCCGAACAAGTGATTGGCGCTGCCAATGCCCGACGTGCCATAGCGGACCGGTTTGCTCTTGGCCTGGCTCACGTACTGCGCGAGCGTGGTAAAGGGCGAGGCGCCCCGCACGAGCAGCACCATCGGCGCTTCGACCAGCATCGCCATGTGCGTGAAGTCGGCGACCGCATCAAAGGGCATCACCTTTCGAGTGGCCGTCGCGTAGATATGAACGGACGCATGACTGACGAGCAAGGTATAACCGTCGGCGGGTTGCTTGGACACGTACTCCGTACCGATCAGGCCGCCTGCGCCCGCGCGGTTCTCGACGACCACGGTCTGTCCCAGGGCCTGCGACAGGTGGGGGGCAATCATCCTGGAAACGGTATCCACGAGGCCGCCTGGAGGAAACTGGGCGAGCAGGCGGATCGGGCCCCGACCCGGCCAAGCCGTTTGGGCACCGACGAGAGCGGGAGCGGAGAGGAGCGCGGCACCTGCCGCGAGCACTTGCCGACGTTTCATGAGGTTTCCTTTATCGTGGGCCGACCGGGACAAGCGGGCGGCGGTTGGGAGGGACTACCGGACGCGTTTCGCAGGAACCGTGCCAGCCTGGAACAGGCATTGCTCAGTAGCCTTCCAACTCCGCTTCAGCCCCGAGCTGCGCGCCACAAACGACCAGGCCTCCGAACCATGCATCGAATCCTGCTGATCAATCCGAACACGTCGATCTCGGTCACCCAGCGCCTCGAGGAACATCTACGCGAGAGCTGTCCACCCGGCGTCCGCCTGATTGCCCGAACGGCTCCGTTTGGCGCGCCCTACATCTCGTGCGAGTCGAGTCATGCGGTCGCAGCCCACGCCGTCATTCAGGTCTGGGCCGCCGAACCTGACGTCGACGCGGTTCTGATCGGTTGCTTTGGTGACCCGGGACTGTTTGCGCTCAGAGAGCATGGCGCAGGCCCCGTGACGGGCCTTGCAGAGGCCTCCTTCATCGAGGCCGCTCGTCATGGGCCCTTTGCGATCGTCACGGGTGGGGAGCGCTGGCCGCCGATGTTACGGCGCCTCGCGCAGGCCCTGGGCTACGGGCAAGACCTCACTCACATCGAGACTGTCACCCCCACCGGCGCGCAGCTGTTGGCCGACCCGGCGCTCGCGCGATCGCACCTCGCAGGAGCCTGTCAGGCTGCGGCAGAAAGCGGCGCGAAGGCCATCATCATCGGGGGCGCGGGTCTTGCGGGCTGGGCCGCGAGACTCCAGGCCATCAGCCCGCTGCCACTGATTGACAGCGCCGAAGCAGGGCTCAGGGTTCTCTTGAGCGATCAGGTACCCGTATCGCCAATGACCCTGCCGCAGCGCCCGGAATTGATGCAGTGGCTCCCCAAACTGGGGCGCGATTGAGCCGCGCGAAGG
>CAZAVT010000228.1:0-5948 GCA_964488395.1 uncultured Burkholderiaceae bacterium
TCGCAGCCCAATCCTCCGCGTCCATCGACTGAAGCTGGTATTGACGCAGGCCATTCAACTGTGCCGGGGTGAGCCTGCCAACCTGGGTGCTGGTCAGCGCCCGCATGCGTTGCGCATCCATTGAAGAGAGTTGCGATACGGACAGTGCGCCGATCTGTGTGTCATTCAGTGCGGCGATCTGATTGGCGGAAAGCGAATTCAATTGTGCGGCTGTGACTGCCTCCATTTGCTCTTCACCCAGAATCGGTAGCTCGTCGATGGCGCGAAACTGGTCGGGCCGAAGCGCAGCCACTTGCTGGGCAGACAGGCTGCTGACCTGTTGAGCGGTAAGCGCGGTGATCTGGCTGGCCTTGAGCCGTTGAACCTGACCGTTGGTGAGCTCTCCGAGCGTCTCATTAGCCACCTGAGCCAGATCGGCATCGTCAATTGCAGTGAGCTGATCGGCGGTGAGGGCGTTCCACTGGTCCGAGGACAATGCAGCGACCTGATCGGCGTTGAGCGCCTTGATCGCGGCCGGGGTGAGCGCCACGATGGTGTCTGGCGCGATCGACCGGAGCGCATCGGCGCTGAGCCGCTGCACCTGCGCGGGTTGCAGTGCAGCGATCATCTCGGCCGACAAGGCTCCGACCTGATTCGCGCCAAGCTTGCCGACGAATTCAGGCTTGAGTGCCGAGAACTGGGACGGGCTCAGGCTATTGAGTTGCTCGGGCGTCAGGCCCGTCAACTGAGAAGCGCTCAGGCCGTCGATCTGCCGATCGGCAAGCTTCCCAAGGGCCAGAGCTGGTAATGCGGCCGTACTCAGCGCTCCGATCTGAGCGGGGTCAAGTGCCCGCAACTGTTGGTCGGTGAGCGAGCCCAGCAAGTCCGCGGTCATCCCAGCGACGGCGCGAACCTGGATTGCACGAATTTGAGCGCTACTGAAATTCGCCAAAGCACCGGCGGTGAACTCTCCCATCTGGGTGGCGCTCAGCCCCTGAATCTGGGTGGCCGTCATACTCCGTATCTGTGGCTCGGACAATGACCGGATCTGCCCGTCGGTCAAGCCGCCGATGCCTGCCGGGCTCAACGCGGCTCGCTGCGCCCGGCTGAACTGACTGACCGCCGAGTCTCCCAGCGCCGAGACCTGGGGTGAGGTCAGGGCGCGGATCTGTTGGGTGGTCAACGCCACCAGCTGTTCAGCAGTCAGCGCTGTGAGGCTGGTCGCGGGCACTGCGGCGAGCGCCGCAGGGGAAAGCGCAGCGACCCTGGCTCCGAGATTGCCAATGGCGGTTGAAGTGAGCACGGTGGCCTGTTTGGCCGTCAGACCCTGCAATGCATCTGAGGTCAGCCCTTGTATCTGATCGTCGAGATCGGCGATGCGTTCGTTCGAAAGACCACTGATCTGGGCTGGCTTCAGCAGCAGGAGCTTGGCAGAGCTTGCATCGTTGAACGCCCCGGCCGACAGAGCGTTCAGCTCCTTCGCGGGGATCTCGGCGATCGCTGCGGCGCTGAGCGATGAGAAGACATATTGACCGCCACTCACATCGTTCAGACTGGCATTGAGCTGACTGGCGGTCAACGATCGGGCGCTCGCGGGCTTGATTGCCTCAATCACGGACGAGGGCATCTGCTCCAGTTGTTCCGGTCGGAACGCCGCGACCTGAGGCCCAGCCAGCAGGGTCATAGTGGCGGCCCCAAGGGCGGGGATCTGGGTTGTTTCGTCGAGCCCGCTCAGTTGCTGCGGCGTCATGGCCGCAAGCTGCGCCGGGAGCAGTCCAAGGAACTGCTGATCGGTCAGCAGCGGCAGCTTGTCAAGCCCGATCGATTTGATCGCTACGGGCTGGATGCCACTCAGCTGATCCGGTGACAGGATTTCAAGCTGGGATCCGGTCAGCGCCTCGATCTGCGCGGCGTTGAATTCCCCGATCTGGGTCTTGGTGAGGCCAGCGACGAAGTCCGTATCGAGCTCCTTGATCACGGCCGGCTTCAGGGCCCTTATTTGGGACAGACTGAGACTGCCGATCTGATCCGAGCTGAAGCCATTGAGCGTTTCCGCATCGACTGCCGCAAGGGCGTCGCTTCGCAGCGATCCGATATCGCCAAGCTCGATCGCCTGGAGCTGGACCTGCTTGAAGGCCATCAGTTGGGTACGTGTCAATGCGCCGACCTGTCGAGCCGTGAGGTCCTCGATGTTTTGCTCGGTCAGCTTCTCCAGGCCACGAGCGGTGAGTGCCCCGATGGCGCCGGTGGAGAGCGCCTGAACCTGTGTGGTGCTTAGGGCAGCGCCGGCGGTATTTGCAATCAGGGAGTCCGCCTGTGCGCCGTTCAGCGTGCCAAGCTGGGTCGCGCCAAGTGCAGCGATCTGATCGCTCGAGAAACCCTCGAAATCACTGAGGTCCAGCGCGGCGATCTGCAGCGGTGTCATGCGCTGGAGTTGCGGGACCGTCAAGGCCCTTGCCTGCGAATCCGTCAGGCCTTTGATCTGAGCCGTTGACATTCGGGCGATGAAGCCCGGGCTCAGGCTGGCGATACCGGTTCCCGAAAGCCCCTTTGTCTGCTCGGGCGTCAATGCGGCAATTTGTGCGCCAGTGAACTCATTCAAAGGCGATGGTGTCAGATCGCCCAGGGCAGCGAGCTGACCTGACGAGAGCGCACGTACCTGTTTGAGGCTCAGCTTGTCCAGGCTGAGGAGATCCAGGTTCGTTGCCGACATCTTGCTGATGACGTCGGGCCGGATGGCCTGGATGTTTCCCGCGGACCAATTCTGAACCTTGCTGGCGACCTCCGGATCGTTGAACAGGTCAACCGTGAACAGCTGGGTGATTTGACGCTTGCTGGCTGTGGACCAGTCGATCGTCGCTGCACTGGCCGCCAGGGAGGGCGAGAGCGACGTAGGGCCAAGGCTTGTGAGCATGCGGTTCTCCAGCAAAATCCCGCCCCGTCGGAAAATCGACGCGGCGGGCTTCAGCGCATGCTCAGCAAGCGTTGTGCCAGGAATTTACGCTCTGGGTCGACCAACAGGCGCGCGGCAAGAAGCCACCGCGTTGCCGGCTTGAGCGGCAATCGCTTGCCGATTGGAGCGCCTCAAGGCCCACCTACCGTACGGCGGCCTTGATCCATGCGGCGATCCGATTCGTGACGTCCTGCTCGATCCCCAGGAACTGATGATGGCCGCGGTTGCAGCCAACGAACGACGCGTCCGCAAATCGACCTGTCAATCCTCCACCATGACCCGCCAGCATCGTGCCAGGCAATCGATCAGATGCGTACCCGTTCGAGTCGATCCGCAAAATAAGACAGCTCGGGGACCGCCTTATCTCTTACCTTGGCGAAATCGTCGTACCGACGAAGGCGAACCGCCTCGGCAGCGAAGGGCTGCCCCATGAAACGCTCAGCCTCCTCGGCACTGAAGGCGCCTCCCTGTTGCTCGAGGCTGCGCTGTGAAGCTGGAGAAAGGCTCGCCCAGTAGGTCGCATCGACACTGCAGAGGTAGCGCTTGGCATCGACATGCAGCTTCACCGGTTCGAGAACTGACGCCGGGAAGAGCGGACGCAGAAATGGCAGCGCGATATATTGATGAAGATCGTCATGGCCGTGGGTGGTGTGTCGATCTTCGTCTATGCGGTCCGCTAGCAAATGCCCGAGATCGTGAATCAGGCAGGCAACGACCGTTTCTGGTCGCTCGCCAGCCTGCTCGGCCAGTAAGGCGCACTGGAGAGCATGTTCGCGCTGGCTGATGGCCTCGTCTCCGTACTGAACGCTACCGCGATCACCGAGCAACTCAAGCAGATCTCGAACCAAGAATGACATGTAGCACCTATACGAAAAGCCTTCTGACATACGCGGACACCAGGTCAATCACACTGACCGTCACGATGATGATCAACATGACTGCGCAGGTCTCAGCGTACTGAAAGCCCCGGATGATCTCCCAAAGCACTACGCCGATTCCTCCTGCGCCGACCATACCGACGACCGAGGCTGAACGAACATTCGCTTCGAATCGGTAAAGCGTGTAGGAGATCCAGAGCGGAAAGACCTGCGGTAACACCCCGTACACAATCTCGTGAATGGCGGAGGCGCCAGTCGAGCGGATACCCTCGACCGGTTGGGGGTCGATCGCCTCTACCGCCTCGGAGAACAATTTAGCAAGGGTGCCTGCAGTATGGATCCAGAGCGCCAAGACCCCTGCGAAGGGACCTAACCCCACCGCTACTACAAACAGCATTGCGAACACCATCTCGTTGATCGCACGAAAGCCATCGAGAAGCCGCCTAACGGGCTGGTACACCCACCAGGGAACGATGTTGGAGGAGGCCACCAAGCCCAACGGAATCGCCGATACGACGGCGAGTGCGGTCCCCCAAAGGGCGATCTGGAGTGTGATCACCATCTCTTGCAGGTAAAACTCGAACTGGGCAAAGTTTGGAGGAAAGAATTCCGATGCATACTTGGACATGTTGCCGCTGTCGCGCCACAGATCCAGCGGCCGCATGTCGGCCCCCTGCCACGAACCCGCCAAGAGGGCAATCAACAAGCCCCACCCACCGTACCAAAGAATGCCACGCCTTTGCGCGGACGCATCGATCAGCAACTTCAACTGCTCCTGAGTGCCGGCATGGGTAGCAAGGGGCATGCGTACTCCCGGTGTTTATTGAATCGCGGCGAGCAATTGGTCGATCTCAGCGAGCCTCGCCTTCTTGGCTGCGTCTGACATCGTTGCATCACCCTCAACCTTGTTACGCTGGCTGAACAAGTCGAGTTGGCGAATCGGCTTAAGCTGGTCATTGGTTGAGGGCTTGAAGCCGGCCAGCTTGGAGATCTTCATGACGATTTCCTTTTCTCGTGGGTCGACCTTTGCGTAGTTATAGAAAAACTCGCGAATACGGGTCCTTGCTGGCTCGGCGAGATTTCGGCTCATCACCAGCGGGTCGAGCGGAATCAAGGGAGAGGTCCAAATGATGCGCAGCTCTTTGAACTTCTCGGGTTGCCGCTCCTGAAACTTGTCAAGGTTCTCACTGTTGTTGGTTGCGACATCGACCAGCCTGTTCGCCACCGCCAGAGCGTTGGTCTCATGGTTGGCGTTGCGAACGACCCTAAACAAAGCCTTCGCATCCTGTTTGTTCTGGGAAAAAACATAGAAACTCGGGACCAGGAATCCGGATGTCGAGTTCGGATCGCCGTTGCCGAAGCTGAGCGACTTGCCGTTCTTGAACAAGTCGTCCAGAGTCCGGATCGGACTATCGCGATGCACAATCAGGTGAGAGTAATAACCTTGAGTGCCATCCGAATTGACCATCTGGGCAAAAACCTCCGCACTCGCCCGATCAACCGCCTCTGCGGCGGCTTTGTTGCCCATCCACGCGACCTGCACCTTGTTGAATCGCATGCCTTCGATGATTCCGGCGTAATCCGATGCAAAGAAAGCACGCACGCGCAGACCGGTTTGCTTTTGCATGTCGTCAAGCAGTGGCTGCCAATCGGATTTCAGGTTCTGAGTGGACTCTGTCGAGATGATCCCAAAATTGATTTCCTGGGCCACCGCGGCGTTGCAGCCGATCACAGTCGCCAGTGCGACAAGGGTCTTCCGAATCATGTTCAAGGCTCCTCTGAGCGTTTGGAAAAAATCGGGACTCAATTCATCTGCCCTAGCCGGTGGGCCCAGGGCAACACGCTGCCCACGTCGGGGCCGGGATCAGTGGTACGTTGACCCACGCGAAGAAATTCGTCGGCCTGCAGGCCGTAGAGGTCCCGTAGCATCGATGGAGTCAATGCGGAAGACGCTCCATCGAAGATGACCTGACCTTGATGAAGGGCAACGACCCGACGGCAATAGCGGATTGCGACGTCGACCTGGTGAAGCGATACGATCACGGTTCGACCGTCCTCGCGCTGGATGTCCGCCAAGATGTCCATGACCTTGCGGGCGGACTCTGGATCAAGCGAGGCGATGGGTTCGTCCGCGAGTA